>NZ_JBFBDP010000016.1:0-205968 GCF_040701585.1 Streptomyces sp. NPDC093801
CGGGGCGGGCCGGTGCCCGCCCCGGCCCCTCGCGGGGGCGACGGCGGGCCCGCGCCGCGAGGTGTTGACCACAGGCCCGCGCCGGGCCGTGGCTACGCGCCCGGAGTCAGGCGTAGGGCCGCCAGGACCGGGAGGTGGTCCGTTGCCGTGCGGAGGTCGGGGGCCGGGAGGCCCGTCGGGACTCCGCAGGCGAGGACCTCCACGCTGCGGGAGGCGAACACCGCGTCGATGCGGCGGGAGGGTGCCGCGGAGGGGAAGGTGTTCCCGCCGCCCCAGGGGACGGCGGTCCAGCAGTCCTGGAGGGCGTCCGACAGGCGGCCGAAGGCGGGGCCGCCCGGAGCCTCGTTGACGTCGGCGGCGGCGATCGTGTGCGGGGTGTCCAGCGCCCCGACCCGTTCGAGGAGGAGGTCGGCCTGGGCGGCGCGCTCCGTCGCGTCCAGCGACAGGTGGGCGCTGACGACCCCCACCCGTGCCGCGCCGAAGCGGACCACCGCGGTCGCGAAGCCTCGCCGGTGGAGTCCGGGGGTGAGGGGGAGCAGCACGTCCTCGGTCCGCTCCACGAAGGCCCGTAGCGAGCACAGCAGCAGCGGACCGGCCGCGGTCGCTCCGCCGCCCAGGACCACGAGGTCGGTCTTGGCGGCCAGCCGCGCCGCGTGCTTGCGCCAGCGGAAGAACCTCGGGGCCTCCTGGACGAAGACCAGGTCGGGCGCACAGGCCCGGATCACCCGGGCCAGGGCCTCCTCGTCGTCGCGCAGCGACCGGACGTTGTAGCTGAGGACGCGGATCACGGCGGAACCGTCCGGCTCCGTCACGGACCCGGGCAGTGCGCCGGGCACCGCGCCGGCGTCGGGCAGCGGCTGTGGCGGGGGCAGCGTGTCAGGCACCATGCCCGCAAGATACGCAGCCGCCCGCCGCTCCCACAGGGGGCGCGGCGGGCGGCTCCAGACCTTCCCGAGCGGGTCTCAGCCCTGGCGGGCCAGGTCGGCCGCGCCCACCAGGCCGGCCTTGCCGCCGAGCTGCGCGGCCAGGACCTGGGCGTGCGGCCGCCAGGCGCCGCCGATCAGCCAGCGCTTGAAGGACTTGCGGATGGGGTCGAGGACGAGGTCGCCCTCGTCGGAGACGCCGCCGCCGACGATGAACGCCGACGGGTCGAAGAGGGAGGCGAGGTCGGCCAGGCCCGCGCCGGCCCAGCGGGCGAGCTCGCGGAAGGAGTCGACGGCCACCGGGTCGCCGGCCCGGGCGGCCTCGCTGATGTGCTTGCCCTCGATGCCCTCGGGGGTGCCGTCGCCGAGCCCCAGCAGGACCGACGCGTTCTCGGGGGTGGCGTTGGCGCGCTGCTTCGCGTAGCGGACGAGCGCGCGGCCGGAGGCGTACTGCTCCCAGCAGCCCTGGCTGCCGCAGCCGCACAGGAGGCCGTCGGGGACGACCCGGATGTGCCCGAACTCGGCGGCGACGCCGAAGCGCCCGCGGCGCAGCTTGTTGCCGATGATGATGCCGCCGCCCAGGCCGGTGCCGAGCGTGATGCAGATGACGTCCTCGTGGCCCTGGCCGGCGCCGAAGCGGTACTCGCCCCAGGCCGCGCAGTTCGCGTCGTTCTCGACGACGACGGGCAGGCCGATGCGCTGCTCGACCTTGTCCTTGAGCGGCTCGTGCCGCCAGTTGATGTTCGGTGCGAAGAGCACCGTCGCGCGCTTGTCGTCCACGTACCCGGCGGCGCCGATGCCGACGGCGTCGATGGTGTGGTTGCTGCTGACCTCGGACACGGCGGCGCAGATCGCCTCCGTCACGCCGTCCGCGGTTGGCGGGGTGGGCACCTTGTACGTCTCAAGGATGGTGCCCTCTTCGTCGACCACGCCGGCCGCGATCTTCGTGCCGCCGATGTCGACGCCGATGGTGAGTCCCATTAGTCCCTCGGTTTTCCGGTCAAGCCCCGCCACGGCCAACCGTACCCGAGGCGGGCGGAGGATCAGTCGAGATCGATCCGCTGCGCCGGGCCCTCGTCGGGCCCCCCGTCGTCGCCGTCGGTGTGCTTGCGGGGGGCGGGGGGCTCGTCCCGGGTCCAGCGGCGCTCGTGGCCCTCGACGGCCGAGCGGTAGGCGGCGAGGAGCTCCGATCCGGCTGCCGCGAGGTGGCCGAAGACCTCCGGATTGCGCTCGATCACGGGCTTGGCGGCGGTCCTGGCCTGGTTGACGAACTGGCGTACGGCGCCCTGGGCGGCTGCGGCCAGCTCCGGGTTGTTGAGGGCGGACACCTTGTCGGCGACGGCGCCGAAGAGCTTGAACAGCTCCTCGGCGGCGGTGCCGGTGGCGGCGCCCGCACCCCGGTCCTGTTCGCGCTCCGCCCGGCGGCGCTCCCGTTCGGCGGCGAGGTCCTCGGCGCAGGCCTTCGCCCAGGCGTCGTCGTCGGTGGGGCGGTCGGTGGCCTCGCTCATGGCGGACTCTCCTGCGGCGGCTGCGGTAGGGGCTACTTCCGACGGTACCCGAACGGAGGTACGCAGGTCAGCGCGCCCGTGGCCACAGCTGCGGGTCGGGGGTGAAGCGGATGCGGAGCACCCCGTCGACGAGGGCGGCGCCGGAGACGGTGCAGCGGCGCAGGGCGGAGGGGAGGGAAACGGTCCTGCGGTGGGGGCCGACCGCGAGGAGCAGGTCGTCGCCGCGCCGGATCAGGTCGAGCTCGTCCTTGCGGGCGCGGGGCAGCGGGACCGCCCAGACGAGGACGCCGTCCTCGGCGAGCCGGTCCTCGACGGCCCAGCGGGGGCGGGGCGCGGGGGCGGGGGCCGGGGCGATGCCGTGGGCTGCGGCGAGCTCGCCGGGGTCGCGGGGGTCCCGGCCGAGGTGCCCCAGGGCGACGACCGGCAGGTCCCGTCGCCACTCCTCCAGGTACCGCCCCTGCTGGGCGGCGAGCCCGGCCACCCACGGGTCGGCGGAGTCCGCCGGGACGAGCCGGTTGGCCACCAGGTCGCGGACGGGCAGCTCGTACAGGGCGAGGCCGAGCAGGCCGGTGCGCAGGGCGGCGTCGGCGGCGGGTCCGGGTTCGGCGACCAGGCGGACCCCCGTGGTGGGGGCCTCGACGACGGCCTGGACGGCGGCGAGCTCCTCGTCCCAGCGGGCGGCGGTCTCGTAGAGCCACTGGGCGGGCATGGGGACCCCGGCGAGCTGGGCCAGTACGGGGCGCAGGGCGCGGGCCGCCTGGCGCTCGGCGGGCAGCAGCCGGGCCAGGTAGCGGCGCAGCTGGGCGGGGAGGGCGAGGGTGGTGAGGGCCTGGTGCAGCGGGGGCATGTCGACGACGACGAGGTCCGTGTCGGGCGCGGCGGCGGCCCGGCGCAGCCCGCGGAGCAGGGCGAACTGCTCGGCGCCGGGGAGTTCGGTGAGTTCCTCGGCGCCCAGGGGGCTGCCGCCGAGCATGCCGAGGAGGGTGGCGCCGCGCTCCTGGAGGGCGGCGAGCTCGGTGCGGAACTCCTGGCCGGAGTCGATGCGGGCGAGGCGGAGCCGGTCGGGGGCCGGGACGCCGTCCCAAGGGTCCTCGCCGCACAGCAGGAGCACGCGCCGTCCGGCGCGGGCCGCGGCGAGCGCGGTGGCGGCGGCGACGGTGGTCCGGCCGGCGCCGCCGGGTCCGGTGACGAGGAGGGTGTGCGGCATGCGGTGCTCCGGGTCGTAGATCATCCTCCCGTGCACGCTACGCCGCCCGGCGGCGGCTGCGGACCGGGGGGCGTGCGGCCCCCGCCGCGCGGGCCGGCCACGGTCGGACGGGTGGGCGCCGTGCCGCGGCGCGGAGCCGAGTCCCCCGCCCGCCCTTCCACCGTTCCTCCCCCGGCGACCGCCGGGTGTGCCCCCACGCCTCGAAAGCCGGCGGGGGCCGGGGAGCGGCTCAGGCGCCGGATTCGACGCGCTTCTTCAGGCCCGCCAGGGCGCGGTCGATGATGACCTTCTCCGCCTTGCGCTTGATCATGCCGAGCATGGGGATCTTGACGTCGACCGTCAGCTGGTAGGTGACCTCCGTGCTCCGGCCCCCGTCCAGCGGGGCGAGCCGGTAGGAGCCGTCCAGCTGGCGCAGCATCTGGGACTTGTGGAGGGTCCAGCTGACCTCGTCCTGGCCCTTCCAGCTGTAGGACAGGGTGTGGTCGTCCTTGATCGCGCCGGCGTCCAGCAGCAGGCGCACCTTCTCGGCGCGGCCCTCGGCGTCGGTGGAGAGCACCTCGGCCTCCTTCACCTCACCGGTCCACTCGGGGTAGCGGGCGAAGTCGGCGATCACGGCCATGACCTGGGCCGGCGAGGCGTCGATCGTGATGCTCGAGCTGGTGTGTTCCGCCATCGCGGTCGCTCCTACGGCAAGTGTTCGGCAGGTTTGCGGGGCCTCGGGCCGCCGCGTGAAGGCTATCGCGCGTGCGGGTCCCGCCACTGCGGCACCCTGGCCGGTGCGATCACGGTCACCACTCCAGGGCCCACGGCCGGCCCGTCGCGGCGAAGTGGCCCACGTTCACGCACTCCGTGGCCCCGATCCGCATCCGGCGTGCCAGCGGCTGGTGGACGTGCCCGAAGAGGGCGTACCGCGGCCTCGTGCGGCGGATCGCGGCCAGCAGGGCGGTGCTGCCGCGTTCGAAGCGGCGGGCGACCGTGTCGTAGCAGAGCTCGGGGACCTCGGGCGGGATGTGGGAGCACAGCACGTCGACCTCGCCGAGCGCCTCGACCTTCGCCGCGTACTCGTCCTCGTCCACTTCGTACGGGGTGCGCATCGGCGAGGGCAGTCCGCCGCCGACGAAGCCGAAGACGCGGCCGCCGATCTCCACGCGCTGGCCGTCGAGGACGGTGGTGCCGGGTCCGGCGTACTCGTGCCACAGACCGGGGATGTCGACGTTGCCGTAGGTGGCGTACGTCGGGCTGGGGAAGGCGGCGAACATCTGCGCGTACTGGCGGCGGACGGCTTCCTCGATCATCCGTTCCCGGTCCAGTCCGTCCCAGAGCCGGCGGCCGAATTCGCGCGCTTCGGCGAAGCGGCGGGCCGTGCGCAGCTCGACGATCCGGTGGGCGTTCTCCACGCCGAAGAGGTCGGGGAGGATGCCGCGCGAGTGGTCGGCGTAGTCGAGGAAGAGGACCAGGTCACCCAGGCAGACGAGGGCGTCGGCGCCGTCGCCGGCCCGGGCGAGCGCGTCGGTGTTGCCGTGGACGTCGCTGACGACGTGGACCCGTGTACGCCTCTTGCCGGTACCCATGCCCGCCACCCTAGGGGTGGCCGCGCCCGGCGGGTAGAGGGGGGCTCGCAGGCGGCCGGACCTGCGGTTACTTCCGAGTCCTGGAGGCGGTCGACTACTGTCGGCAGCGCTGTGGCGGCGTTTGCGATGCACGGCGAAGTCCAGAATGTGACGCACGGAACATCTGGCCGGTTCCCTCTATCGGGAACCCACTACCGGTGGGTAACGTCCGGTCGGTCCACACGGTGGCGATGGCGCCCAGAGGAGCAGCAGTCTTGCGCGAGTTCAGCCTTCCGGCCCTGTACGAGGTCCCTTCGGACGGGAACCTGACGGATCTCATCCGCCGCAACGCCGCCCAGCACCCAGACACCGCCGTCATGAGCCGCAAGGTCGACGGCCGGTGGCAGGACGTCACGGCGACGGAGTTCCTCGCCGAGGTGCGCGCCGCCGCCAAGGGCCTGATCGCGGCGGGCATCCAGCCCGGCGACCGGGTCGCGCTGATCTCCCGCACCCGCTACGAGTGGGTCCTGTTCGACTTCGCGATCTGGAGCGCGGGCGCGGTCACCGTGCCGGTCTACGAGACCAGCTCCCCGGAGCAGATCCAGTGGATCCTCGGTGACTCCGGCGCCGTCGCCGCCATCGTGGAGAGCCCGGGCCACAGCGCGAGCGTGGCCGCCCTGCGCGACCGGCTGCCGGAGCTGCGCGAGGTCTGGGAGATCGAGCAGGACGCCTTCGGCGCGCTGAAGGCCGCCGGCGCCGGGGTGCCGGACGCCGACGTGGACGCCCGCAGCTCGCTGGCCAACGCCGACGACCCGGCCACCATCGTCTACACCTCGGGCACCACCGGCCGCCCCAAGGGCTGCGTGCTGACCCACCGCAACTTCTTCGCCGAGTGCGGCAACGTCGTGGAGCGCCTGAAGCCGCTCTTCCGCACCGGCGAGTGCTCGGTGCTGCTGTTCCTGCCGGCCGCGCACGTCTTCGGCCGCCTGGTGGAGGTCGCGGCGGTCCTGGCGCCGATCCGGCTGGGCTGCGTGCCGGACATCAAGAACCTCACCGACGAGCTCCAGTCCTTCCGCCCGACGCTGATCCTCGGCGTGCCGCGCGTCTTCGAGAAGGTCTACAACTCGGCGCGCGCCAAGGCGCAGGCCGACGGCAAGGGCCGGATCTTCGACGCCGCCGCCGAGACGGCGATCGCGTACAGCCGGGCGCTGGACCTGCCGTCGGGCCCGTCCTTCGGCCTGAAGCTGAAGCACAAGATCTTCTCCAAGCTGGTCTACAGCAAGCTGCACGCCGTCCTCGGCGGGCGCGGCGAGTACGCGATCTCCGGCGGCGCCCCGCTGGGCGAGCGGCTCGGCCACTTCTTCCGCGGCATCGGCTTCACGGTCCTGGAGGGCTACGGCCTGACGGAGACCTGCGCGGCCACGGCCTTCCTCCCCTGGGACAAGCAGAAGATCGGCACGGTCGGCCAGCCGCTGCCGGGCTCGGTGCTGCGCATCGCCGACGACGGCGAGGTGCTGGTGCACGGCGAGCACGTCTTCAAGGAGTACTGGAAGAACGAGGCGGCCACCGCCGAGGCGATGTCCGACGGCTGGTTCCACACCGGTGACGTCGGCACCCTCGACGAGGACGGCTACCTGAAGATCACCGGCCGCAAGAAGGAGCTCATCGTCACGGCGGGCGGCAAGAACGTCGCCCCCGCCGTGATCGAGGACCGGATCCGGGCCCACGCGCTGGTCGCCGAGTGCATGGTGGTCGGCGACGGCAAGCCGTTCGTGGCGGCGCTGGTCACCATCGACGAGGAGTTCCTCGGCCGGTGGGCCGCGGAGAACGGCAAGCCGGCCGGGTCGACGGCGGCGGACCTGCGCGAGGACGCGGACCTGATGGCCGCCGTCCAGAAGGCCGTGGACGACGGCAACGCGGCGGTCTCCAAGGCGGAGTCGGTGCGGAAGTTCCGCATCCTCCCCTCCCAGTTCACGGAGGAGTCCGGCCACATCACGCCGTCGCTGAAGCTCAAGCGCAATGTGGTGGCGAAGGACTTCGCGGACGAGATCGAGGCCCTGTACCGCTCCTGAGCCGTCCGCGATCCGCCCGCGATCCGTCCGCGGTCCGTCCGTGATCCGCTCCCGGCCCGGTACCCGTCCTAGCGCGGGTCCTCGGCCAGGATCCGCTCCATGTTCCGCTCGGCGAGGGCCGTGATCGTCACGAACGGGTTCACGCCGAGCGAGCCGGGGACGAGCGACCCGTCGAGGACGTAGAGCCCCCGGTAGCCCTTGACCCGCCCGTAGGCGTCCGTGGCCTCGCCGAGGACGCAGCCGCCCAGCGGGTGGTAGGTGAAGGTGTCGGCGAAGGCCTTGTTCTCCCCGAACAGGTCGTAGCGGTACATGGTGAAGTTCCTGAGGTTGATGCGGTCGAAGAGGTTCCTGGCCGCCGCGACCGACGGGGCGTTCTGGTCCCGGGTCCACTGGAGCCGTGCCGAGTCGGTGGCGGCGTCGTAGGTGAAGTGGCCGCGTTCCGGGTTCTTCGTGATGGCCAGGTACATCGAGATCCAGTGCTCGATGCCCATGGGAAGCGGGGCGATCTCCGCGAAGACCGGGTTGGCCGCGTTGTCCCAGTCGTCGATGCCCAGGGCGGGCATGGTGGCCTGGTGGGCGCCGACCGTGTCCCAGAGGTGGTTGGCGCGGGCGGTCATGACGTTGCCGTTGGTGCCCCAGTTCTGCCCGACCCGCTCGCTGAGCGCGGGCAGGGCGCCGGTCTCGCGGGCGCGCAGCAGGATCTCGGTGGTGCCGAGGCTGCCGGCGCCGAGGAAGAGCTGGGCGCAGCCGAGTTCGCGGACCTGGGTGACCTTGCCGGTGACGTCGCTGGTCCGCACGGTCAGGACGTATCCGCCGGCCGGGTCCTGGCGCACGGCGACCACGCGCTGCATGGTCTCGATGGTGACGTTGCCGGTGCCGAGGGCGGCCGCGAGGTAGGTCTTGTCGACGCTCTTCTTGCCGTGGTTGTTGCCGTAGATGACCTCGCCGGCGAGCGCGGACTTCTCGGCCGTGCCGGCGGCTTCGCGCTGCATGTACCCGAAGTCGTAGACGTTGGGCACGAAGGTGGTCCTGAGGCCGGTGTTCTGGGCGTGCTTGCGGGAGACCCGGGCGAAGCGGTACCACTCGGTGGACTCGAACCAGTCGGGGTCGATGGAGTTGACGCCGAGCATGGCGCGGGCGCGCGGGTAGTAGGTGCCGTACATCTCCTCGGCGTCGACCTGGGGCAGCACCTCGGAGAAGTAGGAGCGGCGGGGCGTGGGCGCCATGCCGCCGTTGACGAGGGATCCGCCGCCGACGCCGCGGCCCACGTAGACGGACATGTCGCCGTAGTTCACGCGGTCGAGGACGCCGGGGTAGGGGCTGATGTCGCGGTTGACGACGTCGAGCCAGAGGAAGGTGGCGAGGGGGGCCTCGGTGCGGGTGCGGTACCACATGGACCGCTGGTCGGGGGCGGAGGTGGACGGGAAGACCTTCCCGTCGGGCCCGGGGGTGTCCCACAGCCGCCCCATTTCGAGGACGACGGTGCGGACCCCTGCCTGCCCGAGCCTGAGCGCGGCGACGGCGGACCCGTAGCCGGAGCCGACGACGACGGCGGGTGCGTAGCGGGCGGCGGGCGGGGCCTCGGCGGCGGTGGCGGTGGTGAGGCCGATGCGGGTGAGGCCGAGGGCGGCGGCGGTGCGGAGGGCGTTGAGGCCGAGTTGACGGCGCGTCAGGTTCGGTGTCATGGGCGCATGATGAGCGGATTCCGCCGAAGCGGCCATATCGCGGTGTGCCACGTTTCCGAGTGACAGTCGGCCGTGGCTTCGACTGCGCGGGGCGAGGTCCCCTGCCCGCCCTTCCCCCGTTCCTCCCCCGGCTGCCGCCGGGATGCGCCCCGGGGGCTCCGCCCCGGACCCCGTTGCGTGCGCTCGATCGCCGCGCGGGCCGGAGTCACCGCGCAGCGGCCATCCGGCCCGCCGGCCTGGGGGACCGGTTCCGCGCGGCGGACCCCGACCGGGGCTACAGGAGTTCGCGGAGGCGGTCCGCCAGGAGGTCCCAGCGCCAGCGGGACTCGACCCAGGCGCGGCCGGCCGCACCCATGCGGGCCCGCAGGTCCGGGTCCTGGAGGAGCGGGACGATACGGTCCGCCGCCTCCTCGGGGTCGCCGCCCCGGACCACCCACCCGGTCTCGCCGGAGAGCACCGCGTCCGGCGCCCCGCCCGAGTCCCCCGCGACCACCGGCAGGCCCGTCGCCGACGCCTCCAGGTAGACGATGCCGAGGCCCTCCACGTCCAGTCCGCCCCGCCGGGTCCGGCAGGGCATCGCGAAGACGTCCCCCGCCCCGTAGTGGGCCGGCAGTTCGGCCCAGGGGACGGCGCCCGTGAAGACCACCGACCCGGTGACCCCCTTCGCGGCGGCCAGCGCCCGCAGGTCCGCCTCGTAGGGGCCGCCGCCCACGATCAGCAGCACCGCGTCCGGCACCTGCGCCAGGATCCGCGGCATCGCCTCGATCAGCGTGTCCTGCCCCTTGCGCGGCACCAGCCGCGAGACGCAGACGACCACCGGGCGGTCGCTGAGCCCCAGCCGGGCCCGGACCCCGGCCCCGCCCGAACCGGGGTGGAAGGTCTTCTCGTCCACCCCCGGCGGGAGTTGGACCATGCGCGCCGCCGCCCGGTCCGTCACCGCCGAGGCGATCCGCGAGCGGGTGTACTCGCCCAGGTAGGTGAGGGTGTCCGTGCCCTCGCCGATCCGCCGCAGCAGCTGCCGCGCGGCCGGCAGCTGGGCCCAGCCCGCCTCGTGCCCGTGGGTGGTGGCGACCAGCCGCCGGGCGCCCGCCCGGCGCAGCGCCGGACCCATCAGGCCCAGGGGGGCGGCCGCCCCGAACCACACGGACTCGCAGCCGTGTTCGCGCAGCAGGGACACGGCACGCCGGGTCACGCGGGGCGTCGGCAGCAGCATCGTGGTGCGGTCGCGCACCACGGTGAAGGGCTGCTCGGCGTCGAAGGCGGCGGTGGCTTCGCGGCCCTCCGCGCCGTGCTTCCAGGTGGAGGCGTAGACGACGACCCGCTCGGGGTCCAGCCGCAGCGCCATGTTGTGCAGGAAGGCCTGGATGCCGCCCGGGCGCGGCGGGAAGTCGTTGGTCACGATCAGCGTCTTGTGCATCCCCGCCAACGTACCGGACGGCTAACCGAGCTCCGTCCGCAACGCCTCCTGCCAGGCCTTCGTCAGGGCGTCCCGGTCCGTGCCGAGGGCCTGGCCGAGGGCGGTCGGCAGCGGTGCGCGGCCGGCGCCCTCGTAGAGCCGGACCAGGGCGGCGTCCCCCCAGCGGGCGGCGACGAGCCGGCAGGCGAGCCAGGCGCCCTCGTAGGCCCGGGCCATCGCCTCCTGGTCGCCGCCGAAGGCGAAGGCCCCGTCGTCCGGGAGGGCTGCCGGGAGGTCGCCGAGGCGGACGGCCCGCGCGAGGGTGGGGGCGGCCTGCGCCGGGCCGAGGGGGCCCTCCCGGTACGCCGCCCAGTCCGCGAAGCCCTCGGACAGCCACTGCGGGGTCCGGGCGGTGGTGGCGGTGCGGGTCGCCACGTGGGTGGTCTCGTGGGTGAGGACGATCTGCCGGCCGGCCTGCGACAGCTGCGCGTAGCCCTCCGGGTTGACCACCACCCGGTCCGCGGGGGCGGGGCCGGCGCCCGTGGCGCCGGTGGTGACGGCCCCCATGCCCCGGTAGGTGTCGGCCGGCCGGCCCAGCAGCGCCGCCATCGCGTCCAGCGTGCCGGGGACCAGGACCACCACCCGCCCCGCCCACGGCCGCGGCCAGGCGGCGCTCACGGCCGGGACCGCCCGGTCGGCCTCGGCGGCGAGGCCGGAGAGCGTCTGCGGGCTCTGGCCGACGCCGAGCACGAGGGAGTGCGCGCCCCGTACGACGGCCACCTCCCCCTGGTCCCACAGCTGCGGCGGGGCCCCGGGGGCGGGCCGGTCTGCGGTGACCCGCCAGGCCGCGCCGCCGGGGTCCCGGGCCAGTTCGAGCTCGCGGGCCGACCCGGCGGGGGCGGTGTCGTAGCCGGCGAGGCGGTAGCGCAGCTCGGCTCGGGCGAACGCCCGTGCGCCGTCCCGCCGGACCGAGGTGACCTCGTAGGCCCAGCCCTCCAGCGGGATCCCGGCGAGCCGCGCGGGCGGGGCCGCCGCCCAGTCGGCCACGGCCCGGCGGACCTGCCCGTCGGCGGGCGGGGCGGGCGCCGCGCATCCGGCCGCCGCCGCGAGCAGGCACAGGGCCGGCACGAGGAGGCGCAGGAGGGCGCGGCGGAGGGGGTCCATCCGCCGATCGTACGCAGGGCGGGGGTCAGGGCCGGGTGACGGAGGACACGGGCATCATCCCGACGGGGTCGTAGCGGACCCGGGCGCCGGGGTAGGGGGCGTGGATCACCTGGCCGTTGCCGACGTACATGCCGACGTGGCTGGCGTCCGAGCGGTACGTCACGAGGTCGCCGGGCTGGGCCTGCGAGAGCGGCACCTGCCGGCCGGCGTGGCGCTGTGCCTGCGAGGTGCGCGGCAGGGAGACGCCGGCCTGCCGGTAGGACCAGACCATCAGCCCGGAGCAGTCGAAGCCGGAGGGGCCGGTGGAGCCCCAGACGTACGGCTTGCCCAGCGCGGCGCGGGCGGCCATTACCGCGGCCATGGCCCGGCCGGAGGCGCGGCCGCCGCCCGCGGGCGCGCCGGGCAGGTCCGGCAGGGCGTCGGCGCGGCCGCCGGAGCGGGCGGCCCGCTCGAAGTCGGCGCGCTCCTGGGAGGGCATCCCGTCGAGGAGCCTGCGGGCGGCGGCGAGCTTCGCCGTGACGGCGCGCTTCTGGGTGGCCACCTCGGTACGCAGGGTCTCCAGTTCGGCGAGCTTGCGGGAGGCGTCCCGGCGCTGCTGGCCGATCCGGCGCTGCTCCTCGCGCAGTTCGTCGAGCTGCCTGGCCTGGCGGCCGCTCAGCCGGTCGAGGACGGCGGCCTTGTCGAGGTAGGCGCCGGGGTCCTCGGAGAGCATCAGCTCGACGGTGGGGTCGAGGCCGCCGGAGCGGTACTGGGCCCCGGCGAAGGCGCCGAGGACGCCGCGCATGGTGTTGACGCGGTCCTGCGCGCGGGCGACGGCGTCCTGGGCGCGGCTGATCTCGGCGCGCAGGGCGTCGGCCTTCTCGCCCGCCCGGTTGAACTTCTCGGTGGCCTGCTCGGCCTCCTCGAAGAGCCGGTCGACCTGGGCCCGGGAGCTCGCGGGGGGATCCTCGGGGAAGGCCGGGGCGGCGCCGGCGGGTGCGCCGCTCAGGGCCACGGCGGCGGTGGCCGCGGCTGCGGCGGTCAGGACGGCGGCCCTGGCGTTCCGGTCGGGGCCGCCGCTGCCGGGCCGGCGATGGGACGCCACGTGGCACCGCTCCCTTGCGCTGCGCGGGTCCGGGTCCGCCCCCGTGGACGGCCGTGTTCCGGGTTCCGCGCTGGCAGACAGTAGCCGCGCGGTCACGCGGCGGCCAACGCCCGCCGGCGGGCCCGTACGCAGGCGCCCCGCCTCTGACGCAGGTCATGGGCGGGGCGCGGGGTCAGGGCGGGTCCGCGCAATTCGCCCGGATGGGCGGTGTGCGGCGGGTGCCCGGACGGGCGGGGAGGGTCAGCCGACGCGGACGCCGAACTGGAAGGGCATGTTGCTCATGGCCTCGTAGCGCACGCCGCCGGTCGGGTTGGAGGCGTGGAAGACCTGGCCGTTGCCGGCGTAGAGGCCGACGTGGTGCAGGTCGCCGTAGAAGAAGACGAGGTCGCCGGGCTGGAGCTCGCTGCGGCCGATGCGGGTGCCGTCGTTGACCTGGGTGTAGGTGGTGCGGCTGATGCTGACGCCGGCCTGGGCGTAGGCCCACTGGGTCAGGCCCGAGCAGTCCCAGGAGTTGGGGCCGGTGTCGCCCATGTGGTAGGCGTCGCCCTCCTGGGTGATGGCGGCGGCGAGGGCGGCTCCGGCGCGGCCCGAGCCCTTCGCGGCGCCGGGCTTGGCGCCCGTGCCGCCGCCGGCGGCCTTCGCGGAGGCCGCGCCGTCCTTGGCCGCGTCGCTCTTGAGCTCGCTGCGCTCCTCGGCGGTCAGCGAGTTGAGGAGGGCCTGGGCGTCGGCGAGCTTGCTCTGGGCGGTGGCCTTCTTCTCGGCCAGTTCCTTGCGGACGGCGTCCAGGTCGGCGAGCTTGCCGGTGGCGTCGGCGCGCTGCTGCGCCAGTTCCCGCTGCTTGGCCTGGATCTTGGATATCGCCTCGACCTGGCGGCCGCTCAACTGCTGGAGCGTGGCGGAGCTGTCGAGGTAGTTCTGCGGGTCGCCGGAGAGCAGCAGGGCCACGGAGGGGTCGATGCCGCCGCCCCGGTACTGGGCCGTGGCCATCGAACCGAGGGTGTTGCGCAGGTCGTTGAGGTCGGCCTGGCCGCGGGCCACCTGGTCCTGGAGGTAGCCGATCTCCTTCTCCAGCTTGTCCTGGCGGTCCTTGGCCCCGTTGAACTGCTCGGTGGCCTGCTCGGACTCCTCGTAGAGGGCGTCGACCTTGGTCTTGACCTCGTCCTTGTTCGGCTTGTCCGGGGCCGGGGCGGCCATGGCCGACTGGGAGGACAGGGCGACGGCCGCGGTGGCGAGGGCGGTGAGGACGCTGACGCGGGTGCGGGTCGGCGGCTTGGGTCGACGGTGGGACGCCACGGACGCGTGCTCCTTCTTCCTGGAGCCGCCGAAGGCGGTCGCACACTCGGCAGCGCGCCTCCGCCGACACCCCGAATGGGTGTCCTGCCGAACGAAGGTTTGAGCAGACCCTAGTGACCCGTCCGTGATCAGTTCAAATCCCGGAACGTAAAAATCCGCTGCCCTTCCGGCTTCTTTACCCGGGACCCACGCTGCGTGCCGCCCCCTTGACGGTGCGTCTCCTCCACGAACCGTCAATTCGGGCATCCAGCACAGTCGTTACATCAGGCGCAAGATCCGCACAGCGCTACGAAACCCTCGCGAGCCGCTTGAGCAGCAGCGCCGACGCCACCGGCCGGGCCCCCGCCTTCGCCACCCCGTCGGCCACCTCGCGGTCGGTGGAGACCACCACCACCGGACGGCCGGGCGGCTCGGCCCGCACCAGCTGGCGGATCAGCTCGTCCGCCGTCACCCCGGCCTTGGAGAACAGCACCCGCACCCCGCGCGGCGGCGCGAGCAGCACCGGCGCCGCCAGCTCCGCCCCGTCGAAGACGCAGGTCATCTCGGCACCGGTCTGCGCGGCCAGCATCGACAGCCCGCCCAGCAGCCGCAGCCGCTGCTTCTCCAGCGGCATCGTCGGATAGCCGGTCTTCGTCACGTTGTACCCGTCGACCACCAGATGCGCCTGCGGCAGCGCCAACAGCTGGTCCAGCAGCGCCGGATCGGTCTCCGACAGGGCCCGCGCCGCGATGTCCTTCGGGGTCATCCGGCCCGGCTCGACGGCGTCCACGGTGTCCGCGGGCCGCGTCGAGACCGGCGGCAGCGCCAGCTCGCGGCGCAGCCCCGCCGCCGCGTCCAGCACGGTGTCCAGCAGCAGCCTCAGCCGCATGTCCTCGACGCTGCGCCCCTCACGGGTGGCCCGGCGCGCGGTCTCCAGCGCCGACTCCGCCTCCGCCAGACGGGACTTCAGCCTCCGGGACTCGCTCTCGGCCGCGGCCACCTGGGCGGCCGCCTCACCGCGGATCCCGTCGATCTCGCCGCCGAGCTTGCGCAGGGCCGCCTCGCCCCGCTTGACGTCGCTCAGGGCGCTGCGCAGCTTGCGCTGAAGCGATTCCGCTTCCTTGCGGGCGGCGTCCAGCTCGGCCCGCACCTGCTCACCACCGCTGCGCTGGGCCTCGCGCAGCTGGGCCAGCTCCGCGCGCAGCCGCTCCAGCTCGCGCCGGTTCTCGTCGTCGACCCGCTCGGCGTCGGCGCGCTGCGCCTCCTCGCCCGCGGCGGCCACCAGCTTGACCCAGCCGGCCGGGCGCAGCACGTACGCGGCGGCCGCCACGTCCAGCGGGTCCGCGGCGGCCGGCGGGGCACCGGACTCCAGCGCCCCGGCCAGTTCCGGCTGCGCCTCGCGCACCTTCTCCGCGACCCGGCTGCGGAAGACCCCGTCGCCCTCCACCGCGGCGGCCATCGCGTTGCCCGCGAACTTGGCGCGCCGGGTCGGGGTGAACCGGGCGTACTGGCGCAGCTGCGCCGGGAGGTCGGCGACCGTCAGGCCGCCGAAGGCGTCCGAGACGAGCGCGACGACCCTGCGCCGCACGCCTTCCGGCAGCGGGCGGTCGAGGACCTCCGCGGCGTCGCGGGCCGCGTCGGCCGGCCCGGCGCCGCTTGCTGGCTCCACAATCCGTCACCCCTACCGTGATCTCCTGCGGGCCCGGCTCCGTCAGGAGTCGGTACCCGGCCTGTCGACGAGCTCGATCTGGTCCACGGCGTTGCACCAGCGGCAGCGGACCGACTCGATGGTCTCACTGACCACCTCGCGCTCCTCGACCTTGGGCTCCCCGGCGAGGTCGAGGTGGACGTACTCCACGACCTTCGACGATCGGGTGACATCGAACCGCGTGAGGTTGCCGCACAGGGTGCAGCGCCACCGGGTGGTGTCGGTCGGCAGGGGAACCGTCGTCATCGGACCGCTCTCTCCTTCGTAGCTCGTTCAATTAAAGCCTTCCGCGGCGGCCGGAGGACCGCAGCACGTAACCCTACGGCCTGGCACCACCCTCAGGGGGGTCCACCTGCGTCATGCTCTTTCCCATGATCGTAAAGTGGCGGGCCGTGCGCGAGGCCGCCCGGGGCCCCGTGGTCACGTACGCGCTGATCGCCGGCTGCTGCGCGGCGTTCCTGACGAGCCCGGCCTCGGGCCTGAACCCGTCCTTCGGAACCGGTGACCGGCTGATAGCGACGGGGACCGCCTACTTCCGGCACTGGGGCGTGGTCCCGGACGAGCTCTTCTCGGGGGCCGTGCGCCCGCTGCTGACCCCGCTCACGGCGCTCTTCGTCCACGGCAGCTGGCTGCACCTGCTCGGGAACATGCTCTTCCTCTACGTCTTCGGCGCCATGACGGAGGAGCGGATGGGCCGGCCGGCGTTCCTCGTCTTCTACCTCTGCACCGGCTACGTGGCCCTGGCGGCCTACGCGGCGGCCAACGCCTCCTCGGACCAGACCCTGGTCGGGGCGTCCGGCGCGATCTCCGCCGCGCTCGGCGCGTTCCTGTTCCTGTTCCCGCGGGCCCGGGTGACGAGCCTGTTCCCGTTCCTGCTGTTCCTGCCGCTGCGGTTCCCGGCGTGGATCGTGCTGATGTTCTGGTTCGGGCTCCAGTGGCTGGCCGCGCACCGGGCGGGGAGCGGGCCGGGGGTGGCCTACCTCGCCCACGTGGTCGGCTTCTCCGTGGGCTTCTGCTACGCGTGGGCGCGATATCGCCGTACGACTAGAGTGAGGCGACCAGTGACTGCCGGCGAGGGAGACAGCCAACCGTGATCACCGCGATCGTGCTCATCAAGACCAGCGTGGACCGGATCCCCGAGATCGCCGAGTCCATCGCCCAGCTGGACAGCGTCAGCGAGGTCTACTCCGTCACCGGTACGTACGACCTGATCGCGCTGGTCCGCGTGGCCCGCCACGAGAACCTGGCGGACATCATCCCCGGCCGGATCTCCAAGATCCCCGGCGTCGAGGCCACCGACACCCACGTCGCGTTCCGCACCTACTCCCAGCACGACCTGGAAGCGGCCTTCGCCATCGGCCTGGACGCGTAGCACCGGCGGGGCAGGGTCAGCCCCGCCGGCCGCCGGCGCCCCGCTACACCGCCGGGACGCAGCGGCCGTCCTCGGTGCGGTACCGCCACTTCGCGCCGTCCGCGACGAGCTCCTTCACCGCGCGGACGAACCGCTCCACGTGCTCGTCGGGGGTGCCCGCCCCGAAACTGACCCGGATCGCGTTCAGCGACCTCCCCCAGCCTTCGGCCGGGGGGACCCCCACCTCGCTCCGCTCCCCCGGCGCAGCCTCCGGCGCCCCGCACTCGCCCGGCTCCTGCGGCTCGCTGCCCAGCAGCGTCCGCACCAGCGGATGGGCGCAGAACAGCCCGTCCCGGACCCCGATACCGTGTTCCGCGGACAGCGCCGCCGCGAAGTGCGAGCTGTTCCAGCCGTCGACCACGAACGAGATGACGCCGACGCGCGGGGCGTCGTCCCCGAACAGGGACAGCACCCGCACCGCCGGGACCTCGGCCAGCCCCTCGCGGACCTTGGCGATGAGGTGCCGCTCACGGGCGACGAGGTTCTCGAACCCGGCCTCCTCCAGCGCCCGGCAGGCGGAGGCGATGGAGTAGACGCCGATCACGTTCGGGGAGCCGGCCTCGTGCCGGGCGGCGGTGGTGTGCCACTCGACGTCGACGCCGCCGTCCTCGCGGCGGGCCACCGTGCGCGAGGCGCCGCCACCGGCCAGGTACGGCTCGGCCTCCCGGAGCCAGTCCGCGCGGCCCGCGAGCACGCCGGAGCCGAAGGGCGCGTACAGCTTGTGCCCGGAGAAGGCGACCCAGTCCACGTCCAGCTCCCGCACCGAGACGGGGTGGTGGGGCGCCAGCTGGGCGGCGTCCAGCACGATCCGCGCGCCGTGGGCGTGCGCGGCGGCGGCGAGCTCCCGGACCGGCCACAGCTCGCCGGTGACGTTGGACGCGCCGGTCACGCAGACCAGCGCCGGACCGTAGGGGTCGCGATCGGCCAGTGCCCGCTCCAGGGTGGCGACGGCCTCGCCGGGGGTGCGCGGGGCGTCGAGGCAGGTGACCTGCGCGTCGCGCCAGGGCAGCAGCGAGGCGTGGTGCTCGGTCTCGAAGACGAACACCTGGCAGTCGGCCGGGAGCACGGCGGCCAGCAGGTTCAGGGAGTCGGTGGTGGACCGGGTGAAGACCACCTGGTCGGCGGGGCGGCAGTCGAGGAACGCGGCGACGGTGGCCCGGCTCTGCTCGAAGAGGTCGGTGGAGAGCTGAGAGAGGTACCCCGCGCCGCGGTGGACGCTGCCGTAGTAGGGGGCGTACGCGGCGACGTCGTCCCAGACCCGCTGGAGCGCGGGGGCGCTGGCCGCGTAGTCCAGGGCCGCGTAGGTGACCTCGCCGCCGGTGACGAGCGGGACGGTGACGTCCCGGCCGAGCACGGGCAGCGGCTCGGCACAGGCCGGGTCGGCGGAGACGGCGGAGGTGGCGGTGGCGGTGGCGTTCGGGTACGCGGACATGGCGGTATCTCCCGGCAGGCAGGGCTGAATGGCTTCGGTGTGCCCGTACGCGGGTACGGCGGCGCGCGGTGGCGGCAGCGGCCGTAGGGGGTACGGGAAGGACCTCGGACCGGTCGGGGGTACGCGGAAGGGACCCTGGTCCGAGGGATGAAGAAGGGGCGGAGTCGCCCTATCGCATTCGCTTGCTCACGGAAAACGCTCCTCGAGAGACCAGGACCCCTGGTGTCGAGGGATCCGCGCTTGCCGTAGACCTCGCTGCCTACGACCTGGTCATCACCCGGGGCACCCCGCCACGGAAGGAGGGTTGCCGGACAGCGAGCCGGGGCCTTGACGCTGTCACTCGTGACCTTGGACAGCATCCTGCCACAGGGCCCACCGAACGCAAGACCCCGGTCCACGATGTGGACCGGGGTCGTGGCCGGAAGCACCCGGCCGGCTCAGGCGTTGCTGGCCGCCACCCACCGCTCCAGGGCGGCCAGGGCGGCGCCCGAGTCGATGGATTCGGCCGCGCGGGCGATGCCCGCCGACAGCTGCTCCTCCAGCGAGCCCGTGCCCGGGTCCACGGCCACCAGGGCGGACGCCGAGTTCAGCAGGACGGCGTCGCGGACCGGGCCGGTCTCGCCCGCCAGCAGGCGGCGGGCCACGTCGGCGTTGTACGACGGGTCGCCGCCGCGCAGGGCCGAGATGTCGATGGTCGCGATGCCCACGTCGCGCGGGTCGAAGGCGTGCTCGGTGATCCGGCCCTCGCGGACCCACCACACCCGGGAGGTCCCGGTGGTGGTCAGCTCGTCCAGGCCGTCGTCGCCGCGGAAGACGAGGGCCGAGGTGTTCCGCTCGGCGAGCACGCCCGCCATGATCGGGGCCAGCCGGGGGTCGGCGACGCCCACGGCCTGCGCGGTGACCCGGGCGGGGTTGGTGAGCGGGCCGAGGCCGTTGAACGCCGTGCGCACCCCGAGGTCGCGGCGGGCCGAGGCCGCGTACCGCAGGGCGGGGTGGAAGACCACCGCGGCGCAGAAGGTGATGCCGGCCTCCTCGGCGACCTGCGCCACCCGTTCCGGGGTCAGCCGCAGGTTGACGCCGAGCTTCTCCAGGACGTCGGAGGAGCCGCTGGCGGAGGAGGCGGCCCGGTTTCCGTGCTTGACGACCTTCGCGCCCGCGCCGGCCGCCACGATGGCCGACATGGTCGAGATGTTGACGGTCTTGGCGCCGTCGCCGCCGGTGCCGACGATGTCGACGGTCCGTCCGGGCACCTCGATCAGGTTGGCGTGGGCGTACATCGTGCGGACCAGCCCCGTGTACTCCTGCACGGTCTCGCCCTTGGCCCGCAGGGCCACCGCGAAGCCCGCGATCTGCGCGTCGGTGGCCTCGCCGCGCATGATCCGCTCCATCGCCCAGGCGGTGTCGTCGGTGGCGAGGTCGCGGCCGCAGAGCAGCGCCTCCAGGATGCCCGGCCAGCTGCGGGCCGCCACGCTGTCGCCGCCTG
This sequence comes from Streptomyces sp. NPDC093801, assembly GCF_040701585.1. Lineage (NCBI taxonomy): Bacteria > Bacillati > Actinomycetota > Actinomycetes > Kitasatosporales > Streptomycetaceae > Streptomyces > Streptomyces sp. NPDC093801. The sequence goes on from NZ_JBFBDP010000016.1 coordinate 19,896, forward strand.
CCGGGGTCGCAACGTTCATGGTCAGCTCCTGCTGCTCGTCGGTGATCGCACGTCGAATGGGAAGGATCTCAGCCTATCCAGCCCCGGAGACGGCAAAGAGCCCCCGTCCAGACACTGGACGGGGGCTCCTGCCGTGGCGACACCAGGATCGGCCCGGGGGCCGGTCCCTCAAGCGGTCATGCCGGAGATCAGTGGTGGCCGTGGCCGGACTGGATCTCCTTGTACTCCTCGGCGGTGGGCTTCGAGATCTGGTTGCCCTCCGCGTAGAGGCCCTTGCTGAGCTTCGCGCGCAGCTTCTCGGTACGCGTCACCTTGCGCTCGACACCGTTCTCGTCGACCGTCGGGCCGAGCTCGATCGGCTTGTACTGCTCGTGCGAGGTGAGCGTGTGCAGCTTGCCCTGCGGGAGCGGCTCGTGCACCTCGATGAACTCACCGTGCGGCAGGCGCTTGATGATGCCGGTCTCGCGACCGTGCAGCACCTTGTCGTGGTCCCGGCGCTGGAGGCCGAGGCAGATCCGCTTGGTGGCGATGAAGGCCAGGACCGGGACGACGAAGAAGCCGATCCGGACGAACCAGGTGATCGAGTTGATCGACAGGTGGAAGTACTGGGCGAACATGTCGTTGCCGCCGCCGATGAGGAGCACGATGTACTCCGCGATCCAGGCGACACCGAAGGCCGTACGGGTCGGGACGTTGCGCGGGCGGTCCAGGATGTGGTGCTCGCGCTTGTCGCCGGTGACCCAGGACTCGATGAACGGCCAGACGGCGATCGCGCCGAGGACCAGCGGGAAGAGCAGCAGCGGGATGAACACGCCCAGGACGAGCGTGTGGCCCCACAGGTTGATCTCCCAGCCGGGCATGGCACGGATCAGGCCTTCCGGCATACCCATGTACCAGTCGGGCTGCGCACCGGTGGACACGTGGTCCGGGCGGTACGGGCCGAGCGCCCAGATCGGGTTGATCGAGGCGAGGGCCGCGATGGCCGCGATGACACCGAAGACCAGGAAGAAGAAGCCTCCGGCCTTGGCCATGTAGACCGGCAGCAGCGGCATGCCGACGACGTTGTTGTTCGTCTTGCCGGGACCCGCGAACTGGGTGTGCTTGTGGTAGAAGACCAGGATCAGGTGGGCCACCAGCAGGCCCATCATGATGCCGGGCAGCAGCAGGATGTGGATCGAGTAGAACCGCGCGACGAAGTCGCCGCCGGGGAACTCGCCGCCGAAGAGGAAGAACGACAGGTACGTGCCGACGATCGGCACGGACAGGATCGCGCCCTCCATGAAGCGGACACCGGTGCCCGAGAGCAGGTCGTCCGGCAGGGAGTAACCGGTGAAGCCGGTGAACATGCCGAGGACCAGCAGCAGGAAGCCGAAGATCCAGTTGATCTCGCGCGGCTTGCGGAACGCACCGGTGAAGAAGACGCGCATCATGTGCACGACCATGCCGGCGACGAAGATCAGCGCCGACCAGTGGTGGATCTGCCGGATGAGCAGACCGCCGCGGACGTCGAAGCTGATGTCCAGCGTCGAGGCGAAGGCCTCGGACATCTGGACGCCCTGCATCGGCACGTACGAGCCGTGGTACACGACCTCGTTCATGCTCGGGTGGAAGAACAGCGTCAGGTACACACCCGTGAGGATGATGATGATGAAGCTGTAGAGGCAGATCTCACCCAGCATGAAGGACCAGTGGTCCGGGAAGATCTTGCGCATGTTCGCCTTGGCGAGGCTGTAGATGCCCAGGCGGCCGTCCGCCCAGTCGGCTACGCGCTCGCCGCGCGGTGCTTTGCGCTCGGTGGTGGTGGCAGTGCTCATCCGCGCTCCCAGAAGGCAGGACCGACGGGCTCTTCGAAGTCGCCGAGCGCTTCGAGGAAGCCTTCGTCATTCACGCCGATCCGCAGCTGCGGAAGCGCGTGACCGGCCGGGCCGAAGATGACACGGGCGCCGTCGGAGAGGTCGAAGGTGGACTGGTGGCACGGGCAGAGCACGTGGTGCGTCTGCTGCTCGTACAGGCTGATCGGGCAGCCGACGTGGGTGCAGATCTTCGAGTAGGCCACGATGCCCTCGTGGGACCACTCCAGCTCCTGCTTGTCCTTGATGTCCTCCGGCTTGATCCGGACGAGCATCAGGGCGGCCTTGGCGATCTGGACCTGGAAGTCGTGCTGCTCCTCCTCCAGGCCCTCGGGCATGGCGAAGGTGAGGGAGCCGACCAGGACGTCCTCGGGGCGCAGCGGCTCCATGGTGTTCTGGTTGATGATCAGCTTGCCCTTGGCCCAGACGGTCTTGCGCAGCTTCTGCTCGGGCAGCGGGCCCAGGTCGCGCAGCAGCATCACGCCGGAGAGCGGCACCAGGGCCAGCGCGCCGAGCATGGTGTTGCGGATCAGCGGACGGCGGGCGATGCCGGACTCGTTCGCACCGTCGGCGAAGTCCTGCATGACCTTCGCCTTGACGTCGGCCGGCGCCGCGATCTCGTGGCGGTCGTCGGCGACCTCGACGTCGGACATCAGGGTGCGGGCCCAGTGGACCGCGCCCGCGCCGATGCAGAACAGGGCCGTGCCCAGGGTCAGGCCCAGGGCGAAGTTCAGCCCGCTCACCTTCCCGATGGGGAAGATGTAGACGATCTTGTCGACCGGGATGGACACGTACGAGGCGATGAAGCCGATGGTGGCCAGCATCGACAGCGTGAACAGCATCGCGACCGTGCGCTCGGACCGCCGGGCGGCCCGCTCGTCGATGTCCTGGATGCGCGGCTTGTGGACCGGGAGGCCGGGGTCGGCGAACGGGTCGTCCGCGACCGCTACGGCACCGTGGTGCGCGTCGCCCTGCTCGGTGGGCAGGTGCTTGTCTTCGGGAATGTCTTGGCTACTCATGACTTCTTGGCCTTAGCGGTGTGGGCCGCGACCCAGACGGCGACAGCGATCAGCGCACCCAGACCGAAGATCCAGCCGAACAGACCCTCGGAGACGGGGCCGAGGCCGCCGAGCTTCAGGCCGCCAGGGCTGACCGACTTCTCGCCGTTCACGTTCTGGAGGTACGCGATGATGTCCTTCTTCTGCTTCTCCGGCATCGTGCTGTCGGGGAAGGAGGGCATGTTCTGCGGGCCGGTGAGCATGGCCTCGTAGATGTGCTTCGGCTCGACGCCCTCGAGGTTCGGGGCGTACTTGCCGTTCGTCAGCGCGCCGCCCTCGCCGGTGAAGTTGTGGCACTGCGCGCAGTTGTTGCGGAACAGCTCGCCGCCGGCCGCGACGTCGGCACCGGCCGGGTCGTACTGCTTCTCGGTCGGCGTGATGGGGCCGGCACCGAGGGAGGCAACGTACGCCGCCAGCTGGTCGATCTGGGCCTGGGTGTAGATGTTCCGCTTCTTCGGCACCTGGGCGCCGGGCTGCTGGGCGGGCATGCGGCCCGTGCTCACCTGGAAGTCGACGGCCGCGGAGCCGACGCCGACCAGGCTGGGGCCGTCAGAGGAACCCTGACCGCCGGTTCCGTGGCAGCTTGCGCATCCCACGGCGTAGAGCTTCTTGCCCTCCTCGATGGCGAGGGACTGGGCGGTTTCATCGGCCTGCGCCTTGCCAGCGGGCGCGAAGGCGGCGTACAGCCCCCCCGTGACCGCCAGCGCGAAGAGTAGAACGACGACCGCCGCCAGCGGATGGCGTCGTCGTGCGGAGAGCTTTTTCACGGATTACCCCGGTGTCAGGATCTTCTGCGTCGGTGTTTCTGGATGGTGTGCCGGGCGGAGCCGGCGACGTTTCGCTACTTGATCAGGTAGATCGTGGCGAAGAGGCCGATCCAGACGACATCGACGAAGTGCCAGTAGTAGGACACGACGATGGCCGACGTGGCCTGTTCGTGGGTGAACCTCTTGGCCGCGTACGTCCGGCCGAGGACCAGCAGGAAGGCGATGAGACCGCCCGTCACGTGCAGACCGTGGAAGCCGGTGGTCAGGTAGAACACCGTGCCGTACGGGTTGGACGAGAGGCTCAGGCCCTCGTGCTTGACCAGCTCGGTGTACTCGAACACCTGGCCGCCAATGAAGATCGCACCCATGACGAACGTGATGATGAACCACGTCCGGAGCTTCTTCACGTCACCGCGCTCCGCGGCGAACACGCCGAGCTGGCAGGTGAGGGAGGAGAGCACCAGGATCGTGGTGTTCGTCGCCGAGAAGGGCAGGTTCAAGGCCGAGGCCTGTTCTGCCCAGTACTCGGCGCCCATCACGGATCGCAGGGTGAAGTACATCGCGAAGAGGGCCGCGAAGAACATCAGCTCGGAACTCAACCAGATGATGGTTCCGACGCTGACGAGGTTCGGCCGGTTGACCGTCGGGTGCGCGTGCCCGGTATCTACTGTCGTTGCTGTCGCCACGACCGACATTATGTCGGTCGCTTATCCCGCCCTCACCCCGGGGGGTGCCGTTCGGAGTGTCAGGGGGGTGTGCAAGGCCCGAACGGCCCATCAGATCACCCCCGCACGACCGCTCCCGCCGGCCCGGCGGAACCGATGTTGACACGGGGTCGGACGGAGTAGCATCCCGCGCATCATCAGCGTGATTCACGGACACGTGGAGGAACGAAATGCGGGCGACTGCGCGGGTTCTGGTCTACAGCGACGACGCGGGCACCCGGGAGCAGGTGCGGCTGGCGGCCGGGCGCAGGCCTGCCGCCGACCTGCCGCCGGTCGAGTTCCTGGAATGTGCCACGCTTCCAGCCGTCCTCAAGGAACTGGACGCCGGAGGCATCGACGCCTGCGTCCTGGACGGCGAGGCGGTCCCGGCCGGGGGCATGGGCGTGTGCCGGCAGATCAAGGACGAGGTCTTCCGGTGCCCACCGGTGCTGCTCCTGATGGGCCGCCCCCAGGACGCCTGGCTGGCCACCTGGAGCCGGGCCGACGCGGCCGTCACCCTCCCGGTGGACCCGGTGGAGTTCCCCGGGGCCCTGGCGGGGGTGCTGCGCTCCCGGCTGTCCCTGGACGCCTGAGGCGCCCTCGGGCCCCGGACGGCACGACGAGGGCCCGCGGACGGCCCTGTGGCCGTCCGCGGGCCCTCGCGGGCTTCCCGGGGGCGTCGGCTCAGACGGCGGGGCGCAGGCGGGCCTGGTCCATGGGGCTGCGGCCCTCCTGGGTGCCCTTGAGGAGGTAGCTGCCCTCGCGCCACTCCTTCCAGTCCAGGTTCCAGTCGCCGTAGCCGTTGCCAAAGGGCTCCATGTCGTCGCCGATGCTGTTGATCACCCGGACGATGTCGCCCTCGGTGATGTTCTCGTAGAACCAGGCGGCGTTGCCCGTGCTCATGCCGGTGCAGCCGTGGCTGACGTTCTCGTAGCCCTGGGAGCCGACGGACCAGGGCGCGGCGTGCACGTACTCGCCGCTCCAGGTGACGCGGGTGGCGTAGTAGACGGGCAGGTTGTAGTACTCGCTGCCGCCGATGCCGACGGTGTCCCCGCGCATCTGGACGAAGTACTGCTTGCCCAGCACCACCTTGACCCCGTTGCGGGTGGAGAAGCCCGGCTTCCCGGTGGTCACCGGAATGGTGTTGATCACTTCTCCGTTGCGCTCGAACGTGAGGGTGTGCGCGGCGGCGTCGGTGGTGACCTCCACCCGGTCGCCGATCTCCAGCTTGAGGGGCTTGGAGGCGGATCCGTGGAGGTCGTCCTCGATCTTGACGCCCTCCAGGTTGCTCCGTACGGAGACCCAGGAGTGGGCGGGCCAGTAGTCCTTGGGGCGGAAGTGCAGGTTCTTGTCGTCGACCCAGTGCCAGGCTCCCTCGACGGGCTCCGGGGTGTCGATGACCAGGCCCCGTTCGACGAGGGCGCGGGCGGCCTTGTCCTTGACCGGTTCGCTGAGTTCGGCCGTGATGGGCTGCCCGACCCCGTATTTGCCCTCGTCCGGGCCGAATTCGACCTTGAGGACCTTCTTGGCCGGGGTGGTGTCGAAGGTCAGCGTGCGCAGCCCTGGGGCGCCGTGCTGGTCCTCCGTGCTCACCGCGACGGTGTAGCGGACGCCGGCGGCCAGGGGGGAGGTGCTGTGCCAGCGGTCCCCCTTGGCGGAGAGCTCGCCCGCCAGGCGGCGCCCGTGGGTGTCCACGGCGGTCACGTCGGTGATGCGGGACTCCGTGCCCTTGACGGTGACCTCGAGGGGTTTGTCGGGGTCACCGGCGCGGCCGCTGGCCGGCTGGTTGAACGCGACCTGCTTGCCCGCGTCGTACGGGCGGGCTGACAGCGGGTTGTCTGCGGACCCCCCGCATGCGGTGGCGCCGGCACCGAGGGACGCGACCAGCAGGGAGCAGCTGAGTACCGTCCAAAGACGCGGTGAGTGGTTCATGCGCTCAACGCTATGAACATATGACTATTACGTCGCGCGGGGTGACTGCAAACGAGGGGCCCGGACTCCTCCGAAAAGGTGTCCGGGCCCCTCAGGTCCTGCTGGGTACCGCCAGCGCCTACTGGTTCTGGTTCTCACCGCGGTAGTACTCGTACACCCAGCCCCACAGGCCGATCAGGATGATCGGGGCCGAGAAGTACATGAGCCACCAGCCGAAGATGACGCCCATGAACGCGAGCGCGCCACCGATGCCCAGCGAGAGCGGCTGCCAGCTGTGCGGGGAGAAGAACCCCAGCTCGCCCGCCTCGTCGGCGACGTCGGCCTCCAGGTTGTCCTGGGCCATCTCGTCCACGCGCCGGGCCGTGAAGGCCAGGTAGTAGCCGATCATGGCGCTCAGGCCGAAGGCCAGCGCGAGAGCGGTGGTTCCGACCGGCTCCTTCGACCAGACGCCGTAGACGACGGTCATGATCAGGATGAAGACGGAGAGCCAGAGGAACATCTTGCCCTGGATCTTCACTTGCCGGCCTCCTTGCCACCGGTGACGGCCTTCGCCGGGGCGTGGTCCTCGAGGTGGTCGAGGGCCGCGATCTCCGGGTGGTGCAGGTCGAACGCCGGCGATTCACTGCGGATGCGCGGCAGGGTGAGGAAGTTGTGGCGCGGCGGCGGGCAGGAGGTCGCCCACTCGAGCGAACGGCCGTAGCCCCACGGGTCGTCGACCTCGATCTTCTTGCCGTACTTGGCGGTCTTCCAGACGTTGTACATGAACGGCAGGAAGGAGAGGCCGAGGACGAACGAGCTGATCGTCGAGATCGTGTTCAGCGTGGTGAAGCCGTCGGCGGCGAGGTAGTCCGCGTAACGACGCGGCATGCCCTCGGCGCCCAGCCAGTGCTGCACCAGGAAGGTGCCGTGGAAGCCGATGAACAGCGTCCAGAAGGTGATCTTGCCCAGGCGCTCGTCCAGCATCTTGCCCGTGAACTTCGGCCACCAGAAGTGGAAGCCGGCGAACATCGCGAACACCACGGTGCCGAAGACGACGTAGTGGAAGTGCGCGACGACGAAGTACGAGTCGGAGACGTGGAAGTCCATCGGGGGCGAGGCCAGGATGACGCCGGTCAGACCACCGAAGGTGAAGGTGACCAGGAAGCCGATCGTCCAGAGCATCGGGGTCTCGAAGGACAGCGAGCCCTTCCACATGGTGCCGATCCAGTTGAAGAACTTCACACCGGTCGGGACCGCGATCAGGAAGGTCATGAAGGAGAAGAACGGCAGCAGCACACCGCCGGTGACGTACATGTGGTGCGCCCACACGGTCACCGAGAGGCCGGCGATCGCGATCGTCGCTGCGATCAGGCCGATGTAGCCGAACATCGGCTTGCGGGAGAAGACCGGGATGATCTCGGAGACGATGCCGAAGAACGGTAGCGCGATGATGTACACCTCTGGGTGTCCGAAGAACCAGAAGAGGTGTTGCCACAGCAAGGCGCCGCCGTTGGACGCGTCGAAGACGTGTGCACCGAACTTGCGGTCGGCCTCCAGCGCGAAGAGCGCGGCGGCCAGGACCGGGAAGGCGAGCAGGACCAGGACACCGGTCAGCAGCACGTTCCAGGTGAAGATCGGCATGCGGAACATCGTCATGCCCGGAGCGCGCATGCAGATGATCGTGGTGATGAAGTTGACCGAGCCGAGGATCGTACCGAAGCCGGAGAAGGCCAGACCCATGATCCACATGTCGGCGCCGATGCCCGGGGAGCGGACGGCGTCGGACAGCGGGGAGTAGGCGAACCAGCCGAAGTCGGCCGCACCCGAGGGGGTGACGAAGCCGGCCACCGCGATGGTCGAGCCGAAGAGGTACAGCCAGTACGCGAACATGTTCAGCCGCGGGAACGCCACGTCGGGCGCGCCGATCTGCAGCGGCATGATCCAGTTGGCGAAACCGGCGAACAGCGGGGTCGCGAACATCAGCAGCATGATCGTGCCATGCATGGTGAACGCCTGGTTGAACTGCTCGTTCGACATGATCTGCGTACCCGGCCGGGCCAGCTCGGCGCGCATGAAGAGCGCCAGGATGCCGCCGATCAGGAAGAACACGAACGACGTGACCAGGTACATCGTGCCGATGGTCTTGTGGTCGGTGGTGGTGAGCCACTTCACGACCACGTTGCCCGGCTGCTTGCGCCGCACCGGCAGCTCGTTTTCATACGAGTCGGCGGCGGCACCCTGGGATTCGTTGAGGATGCTCACAGTTTGTTCACTTCCGCATTCCGGGCGGGGTCAGTCTGCTTGATGCCGGCCGGCAGGAAGCCGGTCTGCCCCTTCTCCGCGAGCTGCTTCAGGTGCGCCTTGTACTCCGCCGGGGAGACGACCTTCACGTTGAACAGCATGCGGGAGTGGTCGACACCGCAGAGCTCGGCACACTTGCCCATGAAGGTGCCTTCCTGGTTCGGGGTGACCTCGAAGACATTGGTGTGACCGGGGATGACGTCCTGCTTGAACAGGAAGGGCACCACCCAGAAGGAGTGGATGACGTCGTTCGACGACAGGATGAAGCGGACCTTCTCGCCCTTGGGCAGGTAGAGGGTCGGCCCCGGGTTGTTCGTGTCCGCGTTCCGGTCGCCGGGGACGCCCTTCTCGTAGACGCCCTCGGCGCCCGCGGGGAAGTCCTTGGTGAAGCGGTCCGGGAGGGAGGCGAGCTCCTTCGGAACCACACCCGCCTTCGGGGTCGCGGCGTCGCCGTCGACGTTCTCGACGTAGTTGAAGCCCCAGCTCCACTGGAAGCCGATCACGTTGATCGTGTGCGCCGGCTTGGAGAGGGTGAGCAGCTTCGACTCATCACGCGCGGTGAAGTAGAACAGCACCGAGACGATGATGAGCGGGACCACGGTGTACAGGGCCTCGATGGGCATGTTGTACCGGGTCTGCGCGGGGACCTCGATCTTCGTCCGGCTACGCCGGTGGAAGATGACGCTCCACAGGATCAGGCCCCACACCAGGATGCCCGTGACCAGAGCGGCTGCCCACGACCCCTGCCACAGGGACAGGATGCGAGGCGCCTCCTCCGTGACCGGATAGGGCATTCCGAGGCGGGGGAAGTCTTGCCAGTTGTACGAGCAACCAGTGGCGGTCGCCAGGACCACGCCCGCAGTCAGCGCCTGCAGCAGCTTCCGCCGCATCGGGCGCCGCGGCGAGCGGTCGGAGCCGTAGGGACTCACGTAGCGCCTTCCCGAGAGTCTCGGCCCGCGCGGCCGGCCGCGGCCGTGTTCGGGTCGGTCGCCGGCCCTGACGCAGGCAGGGGTTTGGATGTTTATGCGGACCAAACCCTACTGGACGCTATTTGAGGCCGCGCGGGGAGGGTGCCCAACGCGCCGCTACTGCCCCCGAAGGGATGGATCCGCCGTACGGGGGACGGGCCGTTCGGCCCTGAATGGCGGGCTCCGGACGGCTTCTGACGCCCCCTGAACCCGTCGCGACCTGGCGCGTTGCGCCCGCCCCGGCTCCGGGCCGGCCGCCCGCCCCGCCGTCCGCCCCCTCCACGGCCCGGCCCCCTCGGCCCCTGCCTTACGGTGGCCGGATGCCGTACTTCGACACCGCGTCCGCCGCCCCGCTGCACCCCGTGGCCCGGCAGGCGCTGCAGGCCGCACTGGACGAGGGCTGGGCGGATCCGGCCCGCCTCTACCGGGAGGGGCGGCGGGCCCGGCTGCTGCTCGACGCCGCGCGCGAGGCCGCGGCGGAGGCGGTGGGTTGTCGCGCCGACGAGCTCGCGTTCACTCCTTCGGGGACGCACGCGGTTCACGCGGGCGTCGCGGGGGCGCTGGCGGGGCGCCGCCGGGTCGGCGGCCATCTGGTCGTGTCGGCCGTCGAGCACAGCTCCGTGCTGCACGCCGCCGAGGCGCACGCGGCGGCCGGGGGGACGGTGACGGAGGTTCCGGTGGACCGGCTCGGCGCGGTGGCGCCCGCCGGTTACGCGTCCGCCCTGACCTCCACCACCGCTCTGGCCTGCCTCCAGTCGGCCAACCACGAGGTGGGCACGGTCCAGCCGGTGGCCGAGGTGGCCGAGGTCTGCGCGGCGGCGGGGGTGCCGCTGCTGGTCGACGCGGCGCAGTCGCTGGGCTGGGGCCCGGTGGAGGGCGCCTGGTCGGTGCTGGCCGCCAGCGCCCACAAGTGGGGCGGTCCGCCCGGGGTCGGCCTGCTGGCCGTCCGCAAGGGGGTCCGCTTCGCCCCCCAAGGCCCCGCGGACGAAAGGGAGTCGGGCCGCTCCCCCGGCTTCACGAACCTTCCGGCCGTCGTGGCGGCGGCGGCCTCCCTGCGGGCCGTACGGGCCGAGGCGGACGCGGAGGCGGCGCGGCTGCGGGTGCTGGTGGACCGGATCCGGCGGCGGGTGGCCCGGCTGGTGCCGGACGTGGAGGTGGTCGGCCACGCGGACCGGCGCCTGCCGCACCTGGTCACGTTCTCCTGCCTGTACGTCGACGGCGAGACCCTGCTGCACGAGCTGGACCGCGCGGGCTGGTCGGTCTCCTCGGGCTCCTCCTGCACCAGCTCCACGCTGACCCCCAGTCACGTGCTGCGGGCGATGGGGGTGCTGTCGGAGGGGAACGTGCGGGTGTCGCTGCCGCGCGGCACGACGGCGGAGGAGGTGAACGGCTTCCTGGAGGTGCTCCCGCGGGCGGTGGCCGGGGTGCGGGAGGAGCTGGGCGTGGCGGAGCCTGCCGCGTCCGCGACCCCGGTGGCGGAGGCGGTGGAGGTCGACGCCCTGGGGCTGCGCTGTCCGCAGCCGGTGATCGAGCTGGCCCGGGCGATCGGCACGGTGCCGGTCGGCGGGACGGTGACGGTCCTGTCGGACGACGAGGTGGCCCGGCTGGACATCCCGGCGTGGTGTGCGATGCGGGGCCACGCCTACCTGGGCGAGACCCCGCACGGCGCCGCCGTGGCCTACCGGGTCCGCCGGTCGGTGTGACGCCGGCGGGGCCGCGGCCCCGCCGGCGCCGTGGTGCGACGGGCGCGCGGCGCCCGTGCGCGGCTACGCCTCCAGGTGGGCGCGGACCTCGGCGGCGGCCGTCTCGCCGTACGCCTTGGTGAAGCGCTCCATGAAGTGGGCGCGGGCCAGCGTGTACTCCTGGGTGCCCAGGGTCTCGATCACGAGGGTGGCCAGCATGCAGCCCAGCTGCGCGGCCCGCTCCAGGCCGACGCCCCAGCCGAGACCCGTCAGGAAGCCGGCCCGGAACGCGTCGCCGACACCGGTGGGGTCGACCTTCGCCGTCTCCTCCGGGCAGCCGACCAGGATCGGCTCCTCGCCGGCCCGCTCGATCCGCACGCCCCGCGCGCCCAGGGTGGTGACCCGGGTGCCGACCTTGGCGAGGATCTCCTCGTCCGTCCAGCCGGACTTCGTCTCGATGAGGCCCTTCTCGTACTCGTTCGAGAAGAGGAACGTCGCACCGTCCATCAGGGTGCGGATGTTCTCGCCGTCCATCCGGGCGATCTGCTGCGAGAAGTCCGCGGCGAAGGGGATCGCGCGCGTACGGCACTCCTCGGTGTGGCGGAGCATCGCCTCGGGGTCGTCGGCGCCGATGAGGACCAGGTCCAGGCCGCCCACCCGGTCGGCGACGGCCTTCAGCTCGATCTGGCGGGCCTCGCTCATCGCACCGGTGTAGAAGGAGCCGATCTGGTTGTGGTCGGCGTCGGTGGTGCAGACGAAGCGCGCGGTGTGCAGCACCTCGGAGATCCGCACGGAGGCCGTGTCCACCCCGTGCCGGTCCAGCCAGGCGCGGTACTCGTCGAAGTCCGAGCCGGCCGCGCCGACGAGGATCGGGCGGCTGCCGAGCTGACCCATGCCGAAGCAGATGTTCGGGCCGACGCCGCCCCGCCGCACGTCGAGGTTGTCGACGAGGAAGGAGAGGGAGACCGTGTGGAGCTGGTCGGCGACGAACTGGTCGGCGAAGCGGCCCGGGAAGGTCATGAGGTGGTCGGTGGCGATGGAGCCGGTGACTGCGATGCGCACGGCGTGGATGCTCCTGCGGATGACGGCGGGTGACATTCAAAGCTACCCGGTCCCCGGCGCTTGGCCGAACGGCTGAAACTACCCCGTAGTAGGACTTCCTTCGCCCGATGTGGCGTGCCTACCGTGCCTCCATGACCTATACCGATGGTTTCGGTTACACCGAGTACACCGCCGGGGTGCGCCCCGGCTTCGCGCGGCTGCTGGGCGACTGCGCCCGGATGGCCCCGCACTGGGCCGTTCCGCCCGGACCCCGGCCCGTGCGGGTGGCTCCCTCCCAGATCCACGGGGTCAGCGTCCCGCCGGCCTCCGCCCGGCTGATCGCCGCCACGGCGGAGTACGGGGAGTAGGGGAAGGCTCCGGAAGAGGGGGAACCGGTTGCGCGGTCCGTGCGTCACACCCGCATCACGTACGGCGGGACACGCGAAGGAGCGAGCGGTGACCAGCGAAGAACCCGACACATCACGCGCCACACGACGGCGGCCGGCCTGGGCCATCGGCTCCATCGCCGCCGCCGTCCTGCTGGCCGGCGGCGGTACGGCCTACTGGGCGTCGACGGCGTACGGCGACGCCGCGGGCGGCGGCGGCCGTACGGGTGGGACCGCGGCCGTCGCCCCGCGCAGCTCCACGACGCCCCCCGGGCCCGGCATCGCTCCCGGCGAGCCGGATCCGAACGGCGGCGGGGTGACCTACCGGGCGGACGGCCCGCTCCCCCAGGCCCCGGCCTCCGCGCCCTCCTTCACCGCCTCGGGCGAGGTCGGCCCGGAGGAGGTGGCCCGGCTCGCGCAGGCCCTCGGGATCTCCGGCGCGCCCCGGCTCGTGGGTGAGCAGTGGCTGGCCGGCGAGTCCGCCGACGGCGCGGGGCCCCGGCTGACCGTCACCCGCAAGGCTCCCGGCACCTGGAGCTTCTCCCGCTTCCAGGCGGGCGGCACGGGCGACGACTGCGTGCGCGGCAAGGACACCTGCGGCCCGGCCACGCTCCCCCAGGAGGGCTCCGGCGTGGCGAAGCCGGCCGCCCCGCAGGGCTCCGGAACCGGGAACCCGGTCTCCGAGGAGGCCGCGAAGGCCGCCGCGGCCCCGGTGCTCGCGGGCGCCGGGCAGGGGGACGCGAAGGTGGACGCCCGCCTGGCGACGGGCTCGGTGCGGGTGGTGGTGGCCGACCCGGTGGTGGGCGGCCTGCCCACGCAGGGCTGGTCCAGCCGGATCACCGTCGGGGCGGACGGCCGGGTGGTGGCGGGCAGCGGCGAGCTGAAGGCCCCGGCCCGCGCGGGCGAGCAGCCGGTGATCGGGGCCGCGGAGGCGCTGGACCGCCTCAACGCGGCGGGCCGGGGCGGCGGCAGCGGCCCGGGCCCGAGCGGCTGCGCGACCTCGGTGCCGCTGACCCCGGACACCGCGACGGGGGCCACGGACACCCTGCCGTGCAACCCGGAGCCGCGCCCGGTCAAGCCGCCGCGGACGGAGAGCGTGAAGGGGGCCGTACTGGGGCTGGTCGCGGGGACGGTCGACGGCGGGCGGGGTCTCGTGCCGGCCTGGCTGTTCGAGGTGGCGGGCACGGACGGGAAGCCGGGCCGCACGGTGGTGCAGCCCGCGGCCCGGGACGAGGGCGCCACGACGGCGCCGGTGCCCCCGCAGGGCCGGACCGTGCCCGGGTTCTCGTACGCGCAGGCCGACCGGACGCTGACGGTGAACTTCTGGGGCGGGGTGTGCAGCACCTACGCGCTGGAGGCGCGGGAGGAGGCCGGCGCGGTGCTGGTGAAGATCACGGACACTCCGAACAAGCCCGGCCAGGCCTGCATCATGATCGCGAAGGAGATGTCCGTCACGGCGCCGCTCCAGCAGCCGCTGGGCGACCGCAAGGTGGTCGACGCGACGACGGGCAAGACCCTCCCCCGCCAGTAGGCACCGGGGGGAACCGGGCGGGAGCCCGGGCGGGAGACGAAGGACACACGGGCGAGGGCCCGGGCGCCGGTCGGATTCGACCGGGGCCCGGGCCCTCGTCGTGCGCGTTCAGCCGGGTTTAGCTGAAGGAGTCGCCGCAGGCGCAGGAGCCGGTGGCGTTCGGGTTGTCGATCGTGAAGCCCTGCTTCTCGATGGTGTCGACGAAGTCGATGGAGGCGCCGCCCAGGTAGGGGGCGCTCATGCGGTCGGTGACGACCTTGACGCCGTCGAAGTCCTTGACGACGTCACCGTCGAGGGAGCGCTCGTCGAAGAAGAGCTGGTAGCGCAGGCCGGAGCAGCCGCCGGGCTGGACGGCGACGCGCAGCGCCAGGTCGTCGCGGCCTTCCTGCTCGAGCAGGGTGCGGACCTTCTCGGCGGCGGCGTCGGACAGGAGGATGCCGTCGCTCACAGTGGTCTTGTCGTCCTGTACGGACATCTGCATTCACTCCCGAAGTGGGCGGCTCCCCGCCGGTGGCTGGGGAAACGTCGGACTCTTGCCGTCGGTGGCAACCAGCGGGACCGCGGTTTCATTCCGGGTCCGGCGCCTTGTTTCAGTTATTCATGCTCGCACACCCGTGGGGAGCGGTGGACCCCTTGCGGAGGGCTGCTGGAGTGCGCCGCTCCGGAGCGGGCGAATGCGTCACATCGACATTATCGCCATCGTCAAAGTGACGTGAAGCGGTTATGATAGATAACGTCATATAGACGAGAAGTCGAAGTGACGCCTTCGGAAGCCCTCTTCGGAAGGCACCTAGTCGCAGAACAGAAAGGGTGCGTGTCGTGACCACCGCCCAGCCCTTGGACGTCCAGCCGACGCCCCTTGCCCTGCTGCTGCTCGGCCGCGAGTCCGACCCCAAGAGCGAGCGCGGCGTGGAGTGCCCCGGCGACCTGCCCTCGCCCTCGGACCCGGACCTGGTGGCCCGCGCCCGCGCGGCCAAGGAGAAGCTCGGGGACAAGGTCTTCATCCTCGGGCACCACTACCAGCGTGACGAGGTCATCGAGTTCGCCGACGTCACCGGCGACTCCTTCAAGCTGGCCCGCGACGCGGCCGCCAAGCCGGAGGCCGAGTACATCGTCTTCTGCGGCGTCCACTTCATGGCCGAGTCCGCGGACATCCTGACCTCCGACGCCCAGAAGGTCGTCCTGCCCGACCTCGCGGCCGGCTGCTCGATGGCCGACATGGCCACCGCCGAGCAGGTCGCCGAGTGCTGGGACGTGCTCACCGAGGCCGGGATCGCCGACAGCACCGTGCCCGTCTCGTACATGAACTCCTCCGCCGACATCAAGGCCTTCACCGGCAAGCACGGCGGCACGATCTGCACCTCGTCGAACGCGAAGAAGGCCCTGGAATGGGCCTTCGAGCAGGGCGAGAAGGTGCTCTTCCTCCCCGACCAGCACCTGGGCCGCAACACCGCCGTCCGCGACATGGGCATGTCCCTGGACGACTGCGTGGTCTACAACCCGCACAAGCCGAACGGCGGGCTCACCGCCGAGGAGCTGCGCGGCGCGAAGATGATCCTGTGGCGCGGCCACTGCTCGGTCCACGGCCGGTTCAGCCTGGACTCGGTCAGGGACGTGCGCGAGCGGATCCCGGGCGTCAACGTGCTGGTGCACCCCGAGTGCAAGCACGAGGTCGTCGCGGCCGCCGACTACGTCGGCTCGACGGAGTACATCATCAAGGCGCTGGAGGCGGCCCCGGCCGGCTCCAAGTGGGCCATCGGCACGGAGCTGAACCTCGTGAAGCGGCTGGCGAACCGATTCGCCGCCGAGGACAAGGAAGTCGTCTTCCTCGACAAGACGGTCTGCTTCTGCTCGACGATGAACCGCATCGACCTCCCCCACCTGGTGTGGACCCTGGAGTCCCTGGCCGAGGGCAACCTCGTCAACCAGATCCAGGTCGACAAGGAGACCGAGAGCTTCGCCAAGCTCGCGCTGGAGCGCATGCTCGCCCTCCCGTAGGCGGCACGGACACGCACGAAGGGGCGCCCCCGGCCGGGGGCGCCCCTTCGGCGTTCACGGGATCAGACCGTCACCCGGTCCTCCTCCGGGGACGGGACCGCGGCCGGCTCCGCCCCGCGCTTGGCGGCGCGGCGCGCGCGGCGGCGCTCCTTGCGCAGCTCGATCGCCGTGTAGAGGGTCGGGACCAGCAGCAGCGTCAGCAGGGTGGAGCTGATCAGGCCGCCGATCACCACCACGGCGAGCGGCTGCGAGATGAACCCGCCCTCGCCCGTGACGCCCAGCGCCATCGGAAGCAGCGCGAAGATCGTCGCGAGGGCCGTCATCAGGATCGGGCGCAGGCGGTGGCGGCCGCCCTCGACGACCGCCTCGACCACGCCCAGGCCCTGCGCCCGGTACTGGTTGACCAGGTCGATCAGGACGATGGCGTTGGTCACCACGATGCCGATGAGCATCAGCATGCCGATCATCGCCGGAACGCCCATCGGCGTGCCGGTGGCGATGAGCAGGCCCAGCGCGCCGGTGGCGGCGAAGGGGATCGAGACCAGCAGGATCAGCGGCTGGACCAGCGAGCGGAACGTCGCGACCAGCAGCATGAAGACGATCGCGACGGCCGCGAGCATGGCCAGGCCCAGCGAACCGAAGGCGTCGTCCTGGTCCTGGGAGACGCCGCCGATGGAGGCCGTGGCCCCCGCGGGCAGATCCAGGGCCTTGAGCCTGGTCTGGAGCGCGGCGCTGACCGCGCCGGTGTTGTCGCCGACCGGCTTGGCGGTGATGGTGGCGGCGCGGGCACCGTCGATCCGGGTCATCGCGACCGGGCCGGGGACCTCCTTGACCTCGGCGATGTCGCCCAGCCTGGCCGGGCCGACGGGCAGGGCCTGGAGCTCGGCGAGGGTGGTGGCCGGGTGGGCGGAGCGGATGACGACGTCCCGCTCGGTGTCGTCCAGTACGGCCTTGCCCACCGGGTTGCCGCGGACGGCCTGGGCGACGAGCGCGCCCAGCGCGGCCTGGTTCAGGCCCGCCTCGGCGGTCTTCGGGGTGGCGGTGACCGAGATCCGGGGAACGGACTGGGCGAGGTCGCTCTGGACGTCGGTGACGTCCTTCAGCGTGGCCACCTCGGCGCGGACCTGCTCGGCGGCCTTGGCGAGGACGGCGCCGTCGCCAGCCTTGACGACCACGCTCAGGTTCTGGCCGCCGAAGCCGCCGCCCGCCGAGATGGAGGTGTCGCCGATGCCCCGGAGCTTGCCGAGGGCGTCCTGGATGCGCTGCTTGACGGCCTCGGAGTGGCCGGCGTCGTCCAGGGTGACCTGGTAGGAGGCCTGGTTGGAGCCGGTCCCGCCGCCGAAGGCCGCGAGGAAGCCGGAGGAGCCGACGGTGACCTGGTAGTCCTTGACGCCCTCGACGGAGGCCAGGGCCTGCTCCACCTTGCGGCTCGCCTCGTCGGAGGCGGCCAGCGAGGTGCCAGCGGGCAGCTCCTGCTTGACCGTCAGGACGTCCTGCTCACCCTGGTCGAAGAAGTTGGTCTTCAGCAGCGGGGTCATCCCGAAGGTGGCGACCAGGACGACGACCGCGATCGCGATGCTGGTCAGGCGGCGCCGGGTGGCGAAGCCCAGGACCCTCACGTACAGGCGCTGGAGGCGGCTCCTCGCCTCCTTCTCCTCCGCCTCGCGGCGGGCCAGCTCCGGGTCCTGCGAGGTCCCCTTGGGGGCGCGCAGGAACCAGTACGACAGGACCGGGACCACCGTCAGGGAGACCAGCAGCGAGGCCAGCAGGGCGGCGGTGACGGTCAGCGAGAAGGAGCCGAAGAGCTCGCCGACCATGCCGCCGACGAGGCCGATCGGCAGGAAGACGGCGACCGTGGTGAGCGTGGACGAGGTGACCGCGCCGGCCACCTCCTTGACGGCGGCGGTGATCGCGGCCTCGCGCTCCTCGCCGTAGCCGAGGTGGCGCTTGATGTTCTCCAGGACCACGATCGAGTCGTCGACGACCCGGCCGATGGCGATGGTGAGCGCGCCCAGCGTCAGCATGTTGAGCGACAGGTCGCGGGTCCACAGCACGATCAGGGCGAGGACCACGGACAGCGGGATGGACACCGCGGTGACCAGTGTCGAGCGGATCGAGGCCAGGAAGACCAGGATCACGATCACCGCGAAGACCAGGCCGAGCAGGCCCTCGGTGGTGAGGCCGGAGATGGAGCGGGCCACGGCCGGGCCCTGGTCGCTGACGACGGTCAGCGCGGCGCCGGAACCGAGCTGGGAGCGCAGCTCGGGGAGCTTGTCCTTGACGGCGTCGGAGATGGCGACGGCGCTGCCGTCCTTGTCCATCGTGAGGACCACG
The DNA here is from genome assembly GCF_040701585.1 of Streptomyces sp. NPDC093801. NCBI lineage: Bacteria > Bacillati > Actinomycetota > Actinomycetes > Kitasatosporales > Streptomycetaceae > Streptomyces > Streptomyces sp. NPDC093801. The sequence continues at coordinate 38,427 of NZ_JBFBDP010000016.1, forward strand.
GCGAGGCTGGGCTTGCCGTCGGTGCGGGTGATGGAGTCGGCCCTGGCCGGCTCCTGCTTGACGGCGGCCACGTCGCCGAGGCGGACGACCTGCTTGCCGGGGCCCGCGGTCAGCCGGAGGTCCTCCAGCTGGGCGAGGGAGGTGTAGCCGGAGCCGACGCGGACGGTGCGGCTCTTGCCCTGCTCGTCGAAGGAGCCGGCGGGGACGGCCGCGCCGCCCGCCTTGAGGCCCTCGGCGAGGGCGGCGCCGTCGAGGCCGGCGGCGGCGAGCTTCGCGTTGTCGGGGGTGACGGTGACCTGGAGGTCGCGGACGCCCTCCACGCTGACCCGGCCGACGCCGTCGAGGTCCTCCAGGACGGGGACGACGGAGCGGTTCAGCTGGTCGGCGAGGGCCTGCTGGTCCTTGTCGGAGGTGACGGCGAGGACGACGGTCGGGATGTCGTCGGTGGAGCCGGCCACCACTTGCGGGTCCACCTCGGCGGGCAGCCGGACGCGGGCCCGGTTGACGGCCTGCTGGACGTCGGCGACGAGCTGCTTGGTGCCCTCGTCGCCGTAGTCGAAGGTGGCGCGGATGAGGGCGTTGCCCTCGCTGGCGGTGGAGGTGATGCCGGTGATGCCGTCGACGCCCTTGAGGGTGTTCTCGATCGGCTCGATGACCTGCTTCTCGACCACGTCGGGCGAGGCGCCCTGGTACGGCGCGAGCACGGAGACCATCGGCAGTTCGATGGACGGCAGCAGCTGCTGCTTGAGCTGCGGGACGGCTATGGCTCCGAAGAGCAGCGCGACGATCGACACGAGGCCGATCAGGGCTCTCTGGGCCAGGCTGAAACGGGACAGCCAGGACATGGGCGTGGGATCTCTCTGCAGTGACGAACGCGAAGGGTCCTCCAGCCTCGCCCACGCCGGGGAGCCCCGGCGTCGCCCCCAGGTCCCGTCCTTATGCTCCGCATACCGCGCCCGCAGTACTCCGCCCTACTGCGCGGCGCCCGTCCCGCGCCGGGAGGTCAGTCGGTGCGCGGGCGGACCAGGCCCGATTCGTAGGCGACGACCACCAGTTGGGCCCGGTCCCGGGCGCCGAGCTTGGCCATGGCCCGGTTGACGTGGGTCTTCACGGTCAGCGGGCTGACCTCCAGGCGGGCGGCGATGCCGTCGTTGGAGAGGCCCGCGGCCACCAGGACGAGGACCTCGCGCTCGCGTCCGGTGAGCGCGGCGAGCCGCTCGGCGTGGGCCGAGCCGGCGGCGGGGGCGTCGACGCCGCCGCCCTGGGCGAGGAAGCTGGCGATCAGCCCCTTGGTGGCGGCCGGGGAGAGCAGCGCCTCGCCGGCCGCCGCGACGCGGATGGCGTTGAGGAGCTCGTCGGGTTCGGCGCCCTTGCCGAGGAAGCCGGAGGCTCCGGCGCGCAGGGCCTGGACGACGTACTCGTCGACCTCGAAGGTGGTCAGCATGACGACCCGGACCCCGGAGAGCTCGGGGTCCTCGCTGATCATGCGGGTGGCGGCGAGGCCGTCGGTGCCGGGCATGCGGATGTCCATGAGCACGACGTCCGCCCGCGCCTCGCGGGCGAGGGCGTAGGCCTGGGCCCCGTCGGAGGCCTCCCCGACGACCCGCATGTCGGGCTCGGAGTCGACCAGCACCTTGAACGCGCTGCGCAGCAGCGCCTGGTCGTCGGCGAGCAGCACCTTGATGGGGGCGGCCCCGCCCCGCTCCTGAGCCCGGTTCTCGTCCACGCCCCGAGGGTACGCGGGCGGTGGGGCGCGGGATCAGCCGAGGGCGAGGACGACGAGGACGGCCGTGGCCGCCACCTCGCAGACGGCGCCGAAGACGTCGCCGGTGACCCCGTCGAAGCGGTGTACGCAGCGGCGCAGCAGGAGTTCGGCGGCGAGCAGCCCGGCGAGGACGGCCCCCGCGTGCCGGGCGGCGGCGGCCGGCCCCGCCGGGAGGGCGGCCAGGGCGGCGGCCGCCAGGACCAGGCCGGCCACCCGGGCGGCCGCGCGGTACGGGACCACGCCGGCGACCGCGGCGCCGAGCCCCTCGGGTCGGGCGGCGGGGACGCCCTGGCGGGAGGCCAGGGTCATGGCGAGCCGGGCGGTGACGGCGGCCGTCACGGCGGCGAGGGCGCCGCGTCCCCAGCCGTCGGCGTACGCGTCGGCGAGGGCGGCGACCTGGATCAGGAGGACGAACAGCAGGGAGATGACGCCGAAGGGGCCGATGTCGGACTGCTTCATGATCCGCAGGGCGTCCTCGGCGGGCTTGGCGCTGCCGAGACCGTCGGCGGTGTCGGCCAGGCCGTCCAGGTGGAGGCCGCGGGTCAGGGCCGCCGGGACGGCGACGGTCACGGCCGCGGCGAGCAGGGGGCCGCCGCCGAGGAGCAGCAGGAGCGTGCCGGGTACGGTGGCGAGCAGGCCGACGGCGAGGCCGGCGAGCGGGGCGCAGGCCATGCCGGTGCGGGCGGCGGGCCGGTCCCAGCGCGTGATGCGCGCGGGCAGGACGGTCAGCGTGCCGAAGGCGAAGCGGATCCCGTCGGCCAGCGGGGCGCGCTCCGAGGGCGGGAGCGGCGGTCGATCATCGGTCGAATCTGTCATCGGCGCGAACGCTACCCGCTTACGGTGGGCGGTAAATTGCTCATTACGTGTCAAATCGGGAGCGGGTGTCGTGGGTCACTGGTGGGAGCGCAACATCGTCGAGCCGGGCAAGCTCCCGCTGCTGCTCGCGCTGTTGTCGTTCGTGCTGTCGTTCCTGGTGACCCGGGTGATCACCCGGCTGATCCGGGCCGGCCGCGGGCCCTTCAAGAACATCACCCCGGGCGGTCTGCACGTCCACCACGTGGTCCCCGGCGTGGTCCTGGTGATCATCGGCGGGTTCGGGGCGGTGGGCAGCGGCGGGCACAGTTTCGGCGCGGGCCTGTCGGCCGTCCTCTTCGGGCTGGGCGCGGGGCTGGTGCTGGACGAGTTCGCGCTGATCCTGCACCTCGACGACGTCTACTGGAGCGAGCAGGGCCGCAAGAGCGTGGAGGTCGTCGTGCTGACGGCCGCGGTCGTCGCGCTCGTCCTGGGGGGCTTCCTGCCGTTCGGGGTCAACGAGCTGTCCCCCGAGGAGCGGCACAGCCGCGGGATCGTCGTCATGAACACCGCCACCAACTTCTTCCTGGCGCTGATCGCCCTGTGGAAGGGCAAACCCCGTACCGCGGTCTTCGGGACGGTGATCCCCTTCGTGGCGCTGATCGGCGCGGTCCGGCTGGCCCGGCCGGGGTCGCCGTACGCGAAGCGGTTCTACGCGAACCGGCCGCGCGCCCGCGCCAAGGCGGGGCTGCGGGCCTTCCACCACGACCGGCGCTGGGCCCGGCCGCGCCGCCGGTTCGAGAACTTCATCAGCGGGCTGTCCGATCCGGACCGGGAGCGGGAGCGCCCCCGCAGCCGCGGGAAGAGCGGCGGCGGGGGCGGTCCGGGGCACGGCTGCGGATGACGCGGAGGCTCCGCCCGCTGGCGGCGGGGGCGGACCCTCCGCGGTGTCGGTGTCCGGTGTGCGGGCGCGCTCAGCCCGGGATCAGGCCGCCGTCGCCGAGCATCTCCCGGACCTCCGCGAGCGTCGCGTCCGGCGCGGGCAGGATCAGCTCGGAGGGTTCCAGCGCGTCGTCGGGCAGCGGGGTGCCCAGGCGCCGCACCTCGTCGAGCAGGGCGACCAGCGTGCGCCGGAAGCCCGCCTCGTCGCCGGACTCCATCTCCGCGAGGAGTTCGTCGTCCAGCCTGTCGAGCCCGGTGACGTGGCTGTCGGCCACCTTCACCTGGCCCTCCCCCATGATGCGGACAATCATGACGGGCCCCTGTCCTCCTGCTAGGCGAAGTCCTGCCGCTGTGCGAAGTCCTACTGCTTGTCGAACCGGTGCTGGGTCTGCTGCGGCTGGGCGGTGCCCGGGGCGCCGCCCTCGATGGCCTGCTGCTGCGCGGACGGGCCGCCGGCCAGCTCCGCCTTCATCCGCTGGAGCTCCAGCTCGACGTCGGTCCCGCCGGAGAGGCGGTCGAGCTCGGCCTGGATGTCGTCCTTGGAGCCGAGGCCGCTCTGGTCGTCGAGGGCGCCGGAGGCCAGCAGCTCGTCGATCGCGCCGGCACGGGCCTGGAGCTGGGCGGTCTTGTCCTCGGCCCGCTGGATGGCCAGGCCGACGTCGCTCATCTCCTCGGAGATGCCGGAGAAGGACTCCGCGATCCGGGTCTGGGCCTGGGCGGCCGTGTAGGTGGCCTTGATGGTCTCCTTCTTCGTGCGGAAGGCGTCCACCTTGGCCTGGAGGCGCTGGGCGGCCAGCGTCAGCTTCTCCTCCTCGCCCTGGAGGGTCTGGTGCTGCACCTCCAGGTCGCTGACCTGCTGCTGGAGCGAGGACCGGCGGGACAGGGCCTCGCGGGCCAGGTCCTCGCGGCCCAGGGCGAGGGCCTTGCGGCCCTGGTCCTCCAGCTTGGCCGACTGGGTCTGGAGCTGGTTGAGCTGCAGCTCCAGGCGCTTGCGGGAGGTCGCCACGTCGGCCACGCCGCGGCGCACCTTCTGGAGCAGCTCCAGCTGCTTCTGGTACGAGTAGTCGAGGGTCTCGCGCGGGTCCTCGGCCCGGTCAAGGGCCTTGTTCGCCTTCGCGCGGAAGATCATCCCCATACGCTTCATGACACCGCTCATGGGCTTCGCGCGCCCCCTTCTAGACGGACTGTGCTCCAGGTCACCGACAGGACCCACAGTACGGGCCCTGCTTCCATTACCGCACTGTTCGAGTACGGATGCGCTCCTCCTCCAGGACGAGTACCCCGGCGCCGTATCAGGCGCAAGGAGTAGGTGATCCCCGAGGACCTCAGGAGCCTCGTACCGGGAAGACGCCCGCCGTTGCCGGATCGTTCCCCGCCGAGGTGGGCCGCCCGCCGTCGACCACGTAGGGTTGTGTCTGTGTTTGGTAGCCGCTCCTCCAAGGAAGAGAAGGCCGCCGCCACCGAAAAGGTGAGCGCCGACCTCTCGCAGCCCCGTGACCCGCAGGCCCCCAAGGGCCGCCCGACGCCGAAGCGCGCTGTGGCCCAGTCGCAGCGCAAGGCCGTCGTGGCCTCGACCGGCAACCGCAAGGAGGACGCCCGGCGGGCCCGCGAGCGCCGCCGGGAGGAGATGTCCCGGCAGCGCGAAGCGCTGGCCAACGGCGACGAGCGCTACCTGCCCGTCCGGGACAAGGGGCCCGTCCGCCGGTTCGTGCGCGACTTCGTGGACTCCCGCTTCTCGGTCGCCGAGCTGTTCCTGCCGCTGGCCGTGATCATCCTGGTCCTCAGCATGATCCGGGTCCCGTCGATCCAGAACATCGCGCTGCTGCTGTGGCTCGGCGTGATCGTCCTGATCATCCTCGACTCCATCGGCCTGGTCTTCCGGCTGCGCAAGGCGCTCAACGAGCGCTTCCCGAACGAGCCCCGCCGCGGCGCCATCGCCTACGGCCTGATGCGCACCCTCCAGATGCGCCGCCTGCGTCTGCCCAAGCCGCAGGTCAAGCGCGGGGAACGGCCCTGACCGGAGCGACGCCCGGATCATCTGGGGCGTCGAAGGGGGAGGGTTTCGCGGGGGGAGCCCGGCTGTGGCTCGAAGGACTGGGCGGACTGCGCAACGCCGTCCGCCAGGAGCTCGTCGGCCGGCAGGTCGAGGAGCAGATCACGCACCGCTTCCCGGTCGGGCAGCGGCTGCGCGTCCTCGACGTCGGCATGGGCCAGGGCACCCAGGCACTGCGCCTCGCCCGCGCCGGCCACATGGTCACCGGGCTGGAACAGGACGCCGCCATGCTCGCGGTCGCCCACGCGGCGCTGGCCGCCGAGCCGGCGGGGATCCGCGACCGGGTCGAGCTGATCGAGGGCGACGGCCGGGAGACGGGCGCGCACTTCGGCCCGGGCAGCTTCGACGTGGTGCTGTGCCACGGCGTACTGATGTACGTCTCCGAGCCGGACGCCATGCTCGCCGGGCTGGCCCGGATGCTGGCACCGGGCGGACTGCTGTCCCTGCTCGTGCGCAACGGGGACGCGCTCGCCCTGCGCCCGGGGATGTCCGGGGACTGGTCGGGGGCGCTGGACGCCTTCGACACCGTCGACTACACGAACCGGCTGGGCCTGGAGGTGCGGGCCGACCGGCTCGCCGACCTGACGGCCACCCTGTCGGGCATCGGCGCGCCGCTGCACACCTGGTACGGGGTACGGGTCTTCACCGACGGGACCGAGGCCGCGGCGGAGCTCCCGCCGGAGGAGGAGCTGGAGCGGCTCCTCGCCGCCGAGGAACGCGCCGGGCGCACCGATCCCTACCGGTCGGTGGCGGCGCTGCTGCACCTGTGCGGGGTGCGGGGCTGAGACGAACGCGAACCCCCGGGGGCAGCCCCCCGGGGGTTCCGTGCGCTCAGGCCTCCGCGGCCGCGCTCAGGCTCATCCGGTAGATCTCGGTCGCGTCCTCGAACAGGGTCACCCGTTCCGCGCCGCCGTCCAGGAGCTCCTTCCAGACCTCGCCGATCCAGGACTCCGCGTCCCCCTGCGTGGTGAACTCCTCCGGTTCCACCGCCGGGCTGGTCTCGCTGCCGTCGGCCGCCTCGAACCGCCACGTCCACGCCATGTCCGCCTCCGTTGCTCGTCCGCCACTCGTCATGAGTGTGCCCGCAGCGTAACCGGGCGCGCACCAGTACCGGCGAAGCGAGAGGATCTCCGTGTGGAACTCACTCTCCTCGGCACCGGCACCCCCGAGGGACTGCCCCGCCCCGGCTGTCCCTGCTCCGTCTGCGCCGTCTCCGTGGGCACCCGGTCGCGCGGCGCGACCTCCGTCCTCGTCGACAGCGCACTGCTCCTCGACCTCACCCCCGGGGCCGTGCTCGCCGGGGCCCGCGCCGGGCACTCGCTGGCCGGCGTGCGGCAGGTGCTGCTGACCCACCCGCACGACGGGCCGGCCGTCGAACTGCCGCCCGGGCTGCCCACCGCCGTACGCGTCCCGGACGGGCGCGAACTCGCGGTGATCAGCGGACACCGGGTGCGGGCCGTCGCCCTGGACGCGCCGGGCACCGGGTACGAGGTCACCGGCCCCGACGGCACCCGGCTGCTGTACCTGCCGCCCGGCGGGGCACCCGCAGGCACCGGCGGAATCCCCGCGCGGCACCCGTACGACGTGGTCCTCGCCGACGTCCTCGGCCGGCCGGAGACCCTGGCCCGGCTGCGTTCGACCGGCGCCGTCGGCCCCGCCACCGACGTGATCGCCGTCCACCTCGACCACGACACCCCGCCCGGCCGGGAGCTGGAGCGCCGCTGTGCCGCCGCCGGGGCCCGCGCCGTGCCCGACGGCACCACCGTGACGGCCGGCGAGTACCACGCGGTACCGGACGTGCCCCGCCGCACCCTGGTGCTGGGCGGGGCCCGCTCGGGCAAGTCCGTCGAGGCGGAGCGCCGCCTGGAGGCCTTCCCCGAGGTGACCTACGTCGCCACCGGCGGCACCCGCGACGGCGACGCCGACTGGGCGCAGCGCGTCGGCCTCCACCGCGAGCGCCGCCCCTCCGGCTGGCGGACGGCCGAGACCTGCGACCTGGTGCCGCTGCTGGAGCTCCCCGGAGCACCCCTGCTGATCGACTGCCTCGCCCTGTGGCTCACCGACGCCATGGACCGGGCCGGCGCCTGGGACGACGCCGTCTGGGCCGCAGACGGGCAGAAGCAGCTGCGCGAACGGACCGCGGAGCTGGTCGCGGCGGTCCGCGCGACCCGCCGCACCGTGGTGCTGGTGAGCAACGAGGTGGGCTCCGGGGTGGTCCCCGCGACCTCGTCCGGGCGGCGGTTCCGCGACGAGCTGGGACGCCTCAACAACGCCGTGGCGGGCGAGTGCGAACACGTCCTGCTGGTCGTCGCGGGGCAGGCCCTCGTACTCAAGGAGCAGCCGTCGTGACGGATCGACAGCCGCCCCCCGGAGGAGGGTCCGGACGGCTGTAATCTCTGGCAGATGACCACGCTGAATCTCGACGACTTCTCCGATCTGATCGAACGCCCCGACGGGGGCGTCCGACGTGACGCCGAGGAGCGTCGTGGGCGGCTGGCCGTACCGCCCGGCGCCCTGGGCCGGCTCGACGAGCTCGCCGAATGGCTGGCCGCCGCACAGGGCCGGGTACCGGTCAGGCCGATCGAGCGGCCGCGGGTCGTCCTGTTCGCCGCCGACCACGGCATCGCCGCGGGCGGCGTGTCCGCCCGGCCCGCGGGCAGCGCCCACGCGCTGGTGCGCGCGGTGCTCGACGGGACCAGCCCGGTCTCGATCCTGGCCGAGCGCTTCGGCGCGGGCGTCCGCGTCGTCGACGCGGGCCTCGACTGCGACCCCGGGCTGCTGCCCGAGGACGTGGTCCGCCACCGCGTACGGCGCGGCAGCGGACGCATCGACGTCGAGGACGCCCTCACCACCGAGGAGGCCGAGGCCGCACTGAAGCTCGGCATCCGCATCGCCGACGAGGAAGCCGACTCCGGGACCGACCTGGTCGTCCTCGGCGACCTCAGCGTGGGCGGCACCACCGTCGCCGCCACCCTGGTCGCCGCCCTGTGCGGCACCGACGCCTCCGTGGTCACCGGCCGCGGCGGCCTGCCCATCGACGACCTGGCCTGGATGCGCAAGTGCGCCGCCATCCGCGACTCGCTGCGCCGCGCCCGCCCGGTGCTCGGCGACCAGACGGCGCTGCTGGCGGCGGTCGGCGGCGCGGACGTCGCCGCCATCACCGGCTTCCTGCTCCAGTGCGCGGTGCGCCGCACCCCGGTCATCCTCGACGGGGTCGTCTCCGCGGCCTGCGGTCTGGTGGCCCAGCGGGCCGCCTTCCGCGCCCCGGACTGGTGGCTGGCGGGACAGAGCAGCGGGGAGCCGGGCCAGGCGAAGGCACTGGACCGGATGGCACTCAACCCCGTGCTCGACCACGGCGTCACAGTGGGGGAGGGAACCGGAGCCCTGCTGGCGCTCCCCCTGGTCCAGGCCGCCGCCGCGCTCGCCGCGGAACTCCCGGTGCAGGCAGCCGGAGAGAAGCCGACGGACCAGAAGACGGACTGAAAGTACCGGGCACCACGGGCCTGACCAGTCCGCAGTGCTCGTACGGCCTGCGGACCGGTGACGCCCATATCATCGCGTTTCATGGGAGAGGTCCGCTTGACCAGCGTAGAAACCGACCGGAACAGCCTCGATCAGGCTTCCGGCAAGGGTTCCAACAACAAGAAGGAGCAGGGAGGGGAAGCAGCCGCGAAGCCGGAGACCCGCAGGGGCAGCCCGCGCTCGCGACGCAGCGCCGCCTTCGCGGTCTGGTACCTCCGGGCCGTCACCTTCGTCAACTTCCTCAGTGCGGTGTGGCTCTCGCTCGGGCAGGACCTGCGCCGGCACAACACCGCCGACTTCTACACCCCGTACCTGCTGACGGCCGGCTTCGCCTCCGGCCTGTTCTCGCTGCTGCTCGCGGTCACCATGGGCCGGCGCAAGCGGGCCGCCTGGATCCTGAACCTGGTGGTCAGCGGCATGCTGCTGCTGGCGTTCGCGGTCGCCGCCTTCGCCCCGTGCACCGGCGGCGAGTTCAGCCTGTGCTACCCCGAGTTCCGCGACCACGCGCAGAACTGGGTCTCCCTCGTCCTGACCGCGGCCTTCGTCGGCGCCCTGCTGGTGGGCCGCCACGAGTTCTACGCCAAGGGCGACCGCTCCAACCCCAGGCTGGCCACCGCCGTCGCCGCCGTCGGCCTGCTCCTCACCTCGCTGGTCGCCGCCCTCCTCGTCGGCGCCACCAACACCGACCCGGACCGGGCCGACGCCACGTTCCTGGCCCGCTGGCGGTACGGCGTGATGCGGCTGATCACCCTGGCTCCCGACGACAAGGCGTACAACGCGATCACCACCCCCGCCTGGGTGGACGTGTTCATCAACGTCATGTCGATGCTGCTGCTGCTCGCCGTGCTCTTCGCCGCCTTCCGCTCGCGCCGCGCCGTCGACCCGCTCACCCCCGAGGACGAGGAGCGGCTGCGGGCCCTGCTCGCCAAGCAGGGCGACCGCGACTCGCTCGGCTACTTCGCGCTGCGCCGCGAGAAGTCCGTCATCTGGTCCCCCACCGGCAAGGCCGCCGTCACCTACCGCGTCGTCGGCGGGGTCTCGCTCGCCTCCGGCGACCCCATCGGCGACCCCGAGGCCTGGCCGGGCGCCATCGAGCCCTGGCTGGCCGAAGCCCGCGAGCACGGCTGGGTCCCGGCCGTGATGGGCGCCTCCGAGGAAGCCGGGCAGATCTACGCCCGGCACGGGCTGGACGCCCTGGAACTGGGCGACGAGGCCATCGTCGAGACCGACGAGTTCACGCTGGAGGGCCGCGCCATGCGCACCGTCCGGCAGGCCTACAACCGCGTCAAGCGCGCCGGCTACACCGTCCGCATCCGCCGCCACGCCGACATCCCGGCCGAGGAGATGGCCGTCCTGCTCCAGCGCGCCGACGACTGGCGCGACGGCGCGACCGAACGCGGCTTCTCCATGGCCCTGGGCCGCCTGGGCGACCCCGACGACGGCCAGTGCGTGATGCTGGAGTGCACCGACGGCACCGGCGACCTGCGCGCCGTGCTGTCCTTCGTGCCGTGGGGCCCCAAGGGCCTGTCCCTGGACCTGATGCGCCGTGACCGGGACTCCGAGAACGGCCTGATGGAGTTCATGGTCATCGAACTCCTGGAGCGCTCGAAGGAGATCGGCGTCACACAGGTCTCACTGAACTTCGCGATGTTCCGCTCCGTCTTCGAGCGGGGGTCCAAGCTCGGCGCGGGTCCGGTGCTGCGCATGTGGCGCTCGCTGCTGAGCTTCTTCTCCCGCTGGTGGCAGATCGAGTCCCTCTACCGGGCCAACGCCAAATACCGCCCGATCTGGGAGCCGCGGTTCATGCTCTTCGAGAAGAGTTCCGACCTGCTGCGCATCGGAATCGCGGCGGGCCGGGCCGAGGGCTTCCTGGAGGCGCCCGGCCTGCCGAAGTGGCTGCACCGCAGACATCTGGAGACGATTCGTTGACGTCGTGGACGACGGCCTCACCGCGGCGGTTCGCCCGCCGCGAGTGGGGCCCCCTGTTCTGGACCCTCAGGGACGCACTCGTCCGCGACACGTGGCGGGCCGTCCCGATGACCATCGGCGCGGTCTGCCTCACCTCGGTCTTCCAGATCGTGCAGAACACGCCCTGGGGCTTCCAGCCCGTCCAGAACCTCGGGTCCGTCAAGGCCGTCGACCCCCTGTGGCTCGCGCTGCTGCGCACCCCGCTCTCCCTCTTCGTCCCCGCCCTCGACCTGCCCGTGTGGGGGGCGCTCGCACAGATCCTGCTGGTCTTCGGGATCGCCGAGATCTGCATCGGCTGGTGGCGCACCCTGCTGATCGGCTACGTCGCCACCCTCGCCGGCACCACCTACGCCCGCATCGGGCTCTCGCTGGGCCCCGACCACCCCTTCGGCCTGCCGGTCACCGACCGCGTCGTCAACGACACCGGCCCCTCGGCCGCCGTGGTGGGCCTGGCCATCTACGTCTGCTGGCGCTACCGCGCCTACTTCACCGGCACCCTCGTGATCCTCGTGATGATCGGGGAGGTCCTCGTCAAGGACAACCTCGCCGGCAAGGAGCACCTGGCGGCCATCGCCGCCGTCATGGCCGTGTGCGTGGCCCGCGCCAAGTGGGGACCGCCCCGCTCCCGCGCCCCGCTGGGCCACCGCGCCCCTCCCCCGTCCCGCACCCCCGGTCCGGCCTGAGCCCTGCCGGCGGTGCGCGAGCCCGTACCGTATCCGGGTGACCACAGACCTCGGACCCGGGCCCTTCCCCACCGGGCGGCAGTGGATGCGGGCCCACCCGCTCGCCACCGACGCCGTGCTGGCGCTCGGGGCACTGGTCGCCATGGTCCTCGGCTCCTTCGTCGACCCGCACGGCCCGCTCGGCCCCACCTTCCGCACCCGCGCCCCCGAACCGGTCTCCCTGCTGCTGATGGTGCTCGGCGCGGCCGCCCTCGTCTTCCGGCGCCGCCGGCCGCGCAGCGTGCTCGCCGTCACCTGCGCGCTGACCCTCGTGGAACTGGCCACCGGCGAACCGCGGGCACCCGTCGCGATGAGCGCCGTGATCGCCCTGTACACCGTGGCCTCCCGCACCGACCGGCCCACCACCTGGCGCACCGGCCTGCTGACGATGGCGGGCCTGACCGGCGTGGCGATGCTGGCCGGGCCGCTCCCCTGGTACGCGCAGGAGAACATCGGCATCTTCGCCTGGACCGGGATGGCCGCGGCCGCCGGAGACGCGGTACGCAGCCGCCGGGCCTTCGTCGACGCCATCCGGGAACGGGCCGAACGCGCCGAACGCACCCGCGAGGAGGAGGCCCGGCGGCGGGTCGCGGAGGAGCGGCTGCGCATCGCCCGGGACCTGCACGACGTGGTGGCCCACCACATCGCCCTGGTCAACGTGCAGGCGGGCGTGGCCGCGCACGTCATGGACAAGCGGCCCGACCAGGCCAAGGAGGCCCTGGCCCACGTACGGGACGCCAGCCGGTCGGCGCTGAACGAGCTGCGCGCCACGGTCGGCCTGCTGCGGCAGTCCGGTGACCCGGAGGCACCGACGGAGCCGGCGCCGGGGCTGGCCGTACTGGACGAACTGCTGGACACCTTCCGGCACGCCGGTCTTCCGGTGGAGGCCACCGTCCAGCTGGGAACGGGCACGGACCCGCTGCCCGCCGCCGTCGACCTGGCGGCGTACCGGGTGGTCCAGGAGGCGCTGACCAACGTCCGCAAACACGCGGGCCCGGGGGCCCGCGCCCAGGTCAGCGTGGTCCGGGTGGGCGCCTCGGTGGAGGTGACCGTACTGGACGACGGCGGCGACTCGGCGGACTCCTCCCCCGCCCAGGGCGACCCGGGCGGCGGCCACGGCCTCCTCGGCATGCGCGAACGCGCGGGCGCCCTGGGCGGCTCCTGCTTCACGGGCCCCCGCTACGGGGGCGGATACCGGGTCCACGCCATCCTGCCGGTGTGAGGGGTCCGGGGGGCCCTCAGCACGGCTTGCGCCATGCTCCGAGTTCGTACTTCTTCTGCATCGAGCTCAGTTTCAGCTCCTTCGAGCGTGCGCAGAAGCGGTTCGTGGAGAGTTCGTACTCCACGTGGAACACGGCCTTGTCCGCCGTGATGAACGGGGTGAGGCGCTCGCACTCCTCGTACTGGGCGCACTGTTCGTTGACGGCGAAGTCGAACTCGCCGACGAGCTGCGGGATCTGGTCGAGGTCGTTCTTCAGGCCGACCGCCATCCCGCGGTCGTGGGCCAGGCGGGCGATCAGGCGGTTGTAGGTCAGCTGGTGGTCGGCGGTCAGGGGGAAGCCGGTCTTGTTCTGGTAGCCGTCCATGTTGTCGGGCTCCACCGCGTCGAAGCCCTTGTCCCGGCACATGTCGAAGCGTTTGGCCATCAGCGGTTCGAGGGCCGCCGTCTGGCGGACGTCCAGCCACCGCTCGCCCTTCCAGCCGTTGCCCTCGCCCAGGAGCGCCTTGGGGAAGGCGTCGGCGTCGGCGCGGAAGTCCTCCCAGGCGCCGGTGGAGACGTAGCAGATGGTCCGCCGCCCGGCCTTCTTCAGGGCCGCGACCTGCTCCTTCGTCGTGTTGAACCCGTCCACGTCGTACACCGGCACCTTGACCGAGGTGTCCAGCCTCCCGGAGAGCTGCCACTGCCAGGGCGTTCCCGGCCGGGGCTGCCACCGCTCCCCCGGTGCCGGGGCCGGCGCGAGGTCGGGGGTCTCGCCGTCGTCGTCCGGGCCGGCCGTGCAGGCGGTGAGCAGCAGCAGGCCGGCCACCAGCAGGGGGGCGAAGCGCTTCATCCGGCGGCCTCCAGGGCGTTCGGGAGGGTCCCCCACGGGTGGACGCCGCCGCCCGGGACGGCGCAGTGCACCCCGGCCCCGCGTTCGGCGGCCAGTTCGGCGGCCGGGGCGTCCGGCGGGACGGCGTACACGAGGTGGCAGAACCGTTCGGCGGGGTGGCCGGCGGTCCAGGGGGGCGGGGTGGCGGCGCCGTCGCGGTAGGCGTCCCAGGGGCCCTCGAAGGTGACGAGGAGGTCGGCGAGCCCGGCGTACCCGGGGTGCGGGTGGACCCCGTGGTTGAGGACGAGCGTACGGGCCCCGGCGGCGCGGGCGGCGACGACGAGCCGGCCGTAGTGGGGCAGCAGTTCGGGGCCGGAGGCGGCCTGGTCGAGGAAGGCCCCGTCGGCCGCGTACCAGTCGCGGTGGCGCAGCAGGTCCTGGACGACGTCGGCGTGGGGGCGGCGACCGTAGTCGGTGTCGGTGTAGCCGAGGACGGGGACGCCGGCGTCCCGCAGCCGGGCGGCGACGGCGGCGAACCGTTCGTCGGGGGCGCTGCCCGGCCCGCTGTCGGGGTTGAGGACGACGGAGTGCAGCCGGTCGGCGGAGGCGATGAGGCGCTCCCACGCCTCGGGCCGGTCGGCGGGATGCTCGTAGAGCGGGACCAGCAGCATGCCGTCGTCCTTCGAACGCGGGGTCATCGGTGGGCCGTCGCACGGCCGAGGAGCAGGCAGACCAGGACGGACAGCACGGCCGCGGCGGCGCCGGCCACCACGAGCTGGACCAGCCGGCCCTGCTGCGCCCCGGCGAGCAGGGCCAGGCTCTGGGCGGCGGCCGCGGCGGCGCAGACGGCGGCGGCGGGCCGGACGGCGCCGAAGGACTGCAGGAGGAGCCCGGTCCACATCACGGCGCCGAGCAGCAGCAGGGTGGCGGCGCGGTCCCAGGTCAGGCTGGGGGCGTGCGGCCACAGCAGGGTTCCGGCGGTGCCCAGCAGGAGCAGGACCGTCAGGTACACGGCCATGCACCGGGTCAGGGTGGAGAGCATCCGGCGCCGGAACGCCCGGGGTGAGCGGGCGGCGCGCAGCCCGGCGAGGCTGCCGCTGCGGAAACGGTGCAGGAGCCATTCGGCGGGCCCCATGCTGAGGGTGAGGGCCACCGCCGAGGGGGCCGCGACGGCCTCGGCGGGGCCGCCGGTGAGCACCTCCCCCAGGGCGGCGTACAGCACCAGCAGGCCGGTCCCGAGGCCGAACACCCCGTAGGGCACGGAGTCCCGGATGCGGGGGCCGCGCCGGGCGTGGTGCTCCTCGGCGCCGCGCAGCATCCGCCAGCGCACCGCGCCCCGCCCGCCGGGGTGGCGGCGCGCCCGGGCGGTGGCGCCCCCGGGCGGCAGCCGGCGGATCCTGCGCACGGCGGCCCGTGCCCCCGCGGCCAGCGGCAGCTCCCGCAGGGCGAGGGTGCAGGCGGCGGCCAGGGACACCAGCAGCAGGGTGACCCGTACGGGCACGGGCGGGTCGGTGAACAGGGCGAGCACCGATCCGGCGGCCATCGGGCCGAGGGCGGCGAGCAGCAGCCGCTCCCGTCCCAGGACCAGCAGGACGGTCGCGGCCCCCACGTACAGGGCCTGTCCGGCGGCGAAGGCGTACGAGAACGGGGGCCCGCCGGGGACGGCGAACGCGGCGGCGGTGCCCAGGAGCGCCCCGACGGGGGCGCCGACGAGGAGGGTCCGCCCGGCGGAGGCGCGGTCGCCGAGGCCGAGCCAGGTGTAGGCGCGGTGGGACAGGGTCTGGTCCCAGACCCAGCCGATGAGGGCGCCGGCGAGCAGGGTCAGGGTTCCGGCGGGCAGTCCGAGCCGGTCGGGCGGGCCCTCCAGCAGGGGTGCGCCCAGCAGGTAGGCGAGGCCGGGGAGGGCGAAGATCAGGCCGCGCAGCAGGCAGGCGGTGAGGGAGACCTTCCAGGGGTCGGGGAGGGCGTCGGGTTCGGGGAAGGAGCGGGGGACCCGGTCGTAGAGCTCCTCGGCGAGGGCGAAGGAGTCGGGGCGGCCGTAGGTGAGGCGGATGTGCTCGTCGGTCATGCCGTCGGATTCGAGGACGGCGGCGATCTCGTCGGGGTGGACGGCGGCGGCGACGAACGCGTCGAGCCGTCGGGCGAGTTCGTCCATGGGGTCGGCGGCGGCCCCGTCCTCCCCCGGCCCGGGGCCGCCGGGCCGGGGGAGGACGGGCAGGGTGTCGGTGGCGGCCGCGCCGGCGTGCGGCCGGCCGGTGTGGCCGGTGCGGGTCCGGGGGCCTTGCGGCCCGGGCGGTTCGAGCCAGAGGGATCCGCTCACGACACGCTCCCGTCGGCCGCGAGTTCCCGGTACCAGGGGTCGGCGAGGCGCCGGGTCCAGTCGTCGCCCGGGCGGACGGGCGGGGCGGGCTGTCCGGCGAGCTCGCGGTAGATGTGGCGGAAGCCGTCCACGGACTGGTGGAGGGTGAACTTCTCGACGACCCGTTTGCGGGACAGGCGGCCGAGTTCGGCGCGGCGTTCGTCGTCGCGGAGGAGGGCGAGGGTGGCGCGGGCCATGGTCTCGGGCTCGCGGGGCGGGACGACCAGTCCGGTGTCGGCGACGGCCTCGCGGACGCCGCCGACGTCGGTGGAGACGGTGGTGCGGCCGCAGGACATGGCCTCGATGATGCTGAAGGGGAAGCCCTCGCTGATGCTGGAGAGCATGACGACGCTGCCGGCGGCGTAGGCCTTGTGGACCTCGCTGATCCGGCCCTCCCAGCTGATGCCGTCGCCGACGCCGAGTTCGGCGGCGAGCTTCTCCAGGCGCAGCCGGTACTCCTCGCAGCCGGCCGGGACCGGGCCGAAGAGGCGCAGGCGCAGGGCGGGCAGTTCCCCGCGCATGAACGCGTAGGCGCGGATGAGGGTTTCGAGGTCCTTGATCGGGTCGATGCGGCCGCACCAGCTGAGGGTGGGCACCTCGGGCTCGGGTCCGGCCTCGGGGAAGACCTGCGGGTCGACGCCGTTGTAGACGGTGCGGATGCGTTCGGCTTCGGCGCCCCCGCGCTCCTCCCAGCGGCGGTTGTACTGGTTGCAGGGGGTGATCAGGTCGGCCTGCCGGTAGCCCTCGGAGTTCAGCTCCCGGTAGAAGCCGAGGACGAGGGCCTTGACGGGCCAGCGCTGGGCGGCGGTGCGGTAGCCGAGGTAGCGCTCCCGCAGGTAGATGCCGTGCTCGGTGAGGAGGAAGGGCACCCCGTCGAGCGTTTTGGCGGCGAGGGCGGGGAGGGTGGCGAGGCCGCTGCTGACGGCGTGGGCGACGCTGTCGGGCGGGATCCGCACGGACAGCGGGCGCAGGGCGTGTTCCAGCAGGTCGGTGGCGGTGAGCGCGTCGTGGATGGTGGGCCCGGCGGCGGCGGTGGCCAGGCCGGGGCGGGCCCAGACGGCCATCAGCAGGCGCAGCGCGGGTTCGGAGCGCAGGGCCGGGGCGAGCCGGCCGGCCCGGGCGAGGCGGGCGAGTTCGCGGAGTGCCTCGGAGAAGCCGTCGCGGTCGGGGGCGTCCCCGATGGTGGCCGGCGGAGGGTCGAGCAGGGAGAGCAGGAAGGTTTCGTAGACCTCGGTGAAGCGGCGGTGGGCCCTGCCGCGCAGGGCGGTGCGGCGGGTCGTCCGGGGCGGCGGGCCCCACAGCGGGACGGCGGTGTGCCGGTAGACGTTGCGCGGCAGCTCCCAGGTGACCGGCTCGCGTCCGGAGCCGGTGAGGGCTATGACGTTGAAGTCGACCTCCGGCATCCCGCGTACCAGCTGGTCGCACCAGGTGCTGACGCCCCCGTGGACGTGCGGGTAGGTGCCTTCGGTGAGCATGGTGACATGACGCCCATGGCTCATGTGCTGAGTCCCCCCAGGACTGAAAAGGGGCCGGCGCCCGCGGTGGGGCGGAGCGCCGGCACTGGGTACTACCGGGTGGAGCGTGCGACGACGGGGCGCGGGGCCCCGCGGTCAGAGGAGCCGGAGGGTGACCGCCGACTGGAGCAGGTCGGGGGCCGTCCAGGCGGAGCGGGTGCCGGCGTAGGCGGTGCCGAAGTCGGCGGTGCCGAGCAGGAGCTGCTTCTTCGTCCCGTTGGGTGCGGTGATCGGGGCGACGGTGCCGGAGGGCGCCTTGACGGTGACGTCCTTGCCGATGCGGTAGGCGGTGACCTGGCCGGCGGCGATCGCCTTGTTCCAGGCGGCGCGGCGCTGGAGCTCGACGCCGGTGGCCTTCATGCTCTGGTTGACGATCGGCGCGCTGGGCGCGTAGAGGGAGCGGTAGGTGTCGAGGACCTGGTTGAGCACGGGGTACAGGGTCCGGTCCTCGGCGAGGTTGGACTGGTGGACGTAGTGCGGCTTCGGGTCGTTGGCGAGGACGTGGCGCAGGGCGGTGCGGGCCTCGGTCGGGACGATGTAGTCGAGGTAGCCGGTGTTGACGTCGAGCGGGGCGGGCAGGCAGGTGGAGGTCGCCGGGTTGTCCTCGCAGAGGCCGCTGCCGCCGTCGGCGCGGCTGGTGTAGATCCAGTTGTACTCGTCGGCCATCTCCGCGTTGGTGCCCGTGTTGTAGTACACGTTCATCGGGTAGCGGGGGACGGTCAGGGCGGTGCCGACCGCCCGCTGGTCGGGTTCGCGGGAGTTGTCGCTGCCGGCCCACTTGACCCCGTTGTCGGCGAGGGCGCCGGCGAGGTTGGGGTTGTCCTGGGGCTGCTGCGGGAGGGTCTTGAGGCCGGAGTGCTCACCGGTGACGAGCTCGGAGCGGTCGGTGGTGAGGCCCTTGGAGGCGGCCCAGTTGTTGTTGTCGCGGATCTGCGCCGAGATGTCGGCCCGGCTCATCCAGTTGATCTGGCCCTGGGCGTTCTTCGTGCAGGTCCAGGGGTTGACGCTGACGTCCTGGGTGCAGCCGAGGAAGAGGTGGGTGTAGGTGTGGTTCATCCAGCGGTACTTGGCCTTGTCGGCCAGGAGCTGGGTGGTCAGGGCGTCGGTGCCGCCGTTCTCCGTCTTCCACTCCTCGCCGGCGCCCGCGTTGAAGAGCAGGTCCAGCTTGAAGTCCTTGGAGGTCTGCCACTGCGCCAGGTACTGGGCGTCGGCGGCGGTCATGCGGACCGTCGACTCCTTGCCCTCGCCGCCCGCGCAGGCGTAGTCGCCGGGCGTGCAGTTCAGGTTCTTGTCCCAGCGGGCGTCCGGGGCGAAGACGTCGTCGACGTGGACGGCGAAGTAGTTGCGCTCCTGACCGAGGTGCACGCCCTGGGTGAGCCATTCGACGATGCCCCGGGCCAGCAGCCGGAACTGCTGCTGGTACTGGTTGTAGCCGAAGGTGACGACGAGTTCGCTGCGGCCGTCGTGGGCGTACTCGCCGACGAGGGAGCCGCGTCCGGAGCCCACGGGGGCGTCGACGTAGCTGGTGTAGCCGGCCATCGGCTTGGCGATGAACCCGTAGCTCTCCGGAATGAGGGGAGAGTTGTCCTCGAAGGCCACTTGACCTCCGAGGTAGCCGAAGGGGCCCGCCTTGCCGGCGTCGGTGACGGCGGCCTGCGTGCCGTCGAGGGTGCCGGTGTAGCCGCCGTTGTCCGTGTACTCCAGGCCGACCTCGGGGTGCGCCCAGGTGTAGGCGTCCACCTGGCGGATCCCGTAGGTGGTCTCGTACGCGGTGAGTGCGGCCATCTCGGCGGAGCCGGTGCCGAAGGGGTTCTCGTTCGGCAGGACCACGCCCTGGTACTTGGCGCGCGGCCGGCCGTTGACGGTGTCGCTGAGGAAGGCGGCGTCGATCACCGGGCGGCCGGCGCTGCCCAGGTCGACCCGCGTGTACGGGACTCCGGTGTCGCGGAGTTCCGCGGTGATCGCACCGACCGAGCTGCCGCCGTCGTCGACGACCAGCACCTTCAGGTCGATGCGCGGGGCCACGGTCGCCGCGTGGGCGGTCGTGGCGGGTACCGCGACGGAGATCAGCGCCGCGACCCCCATGGCTGCGGCAGCCCTGTTCATCCGGTTCTTGTTGACCATTTCGGCCTTTCCCCCCGCAGGCCTCCGCGCGGCCGATGGCGGACGGCCGGTCCGGGGAGGCTCTGTGGAAATCATGCAAAGGGACCCCGCGTCCCCTTGCGAGAGCGGCTCGATCCTCTCGGACCTCGTCAGGTCTCAGCGGGAAACCTGGAGCAGAGTCCACGGATGGGTGAACCTGACGGCCCCGCGGTCGAACACCTTGACAAACCTTCGAGTGACGTACGGATCACGCTCTGCGCGTAGGCTCGTTTCCGGCGGCCGTCGGGCCCGAATACGATCGCTGCGGAGCGGCCGGCGACCCCGACGCGACAGAAGCGCCCATATAACACAAACGGAAGCGAGACTTCACCACCGTGACTGCTCTGACTCTCAGCACTGCCGGCGCGGCGACGCTGCGCGCCGACGCCCTCGTGGTCGGCGTGGCGAAGGGCCCGAAGGGGCTCGTCGTGGCCGCCGGCGCGGAGGCCGTGGACACGGCGTTCGACGGAAAGCTCGCCGCCGTGCTGGACGCGCTCGGCGCCTCCGGCGCCGAAGGCGAGACCACCAAGCTGCCCTCCCCGGCCGGCCTCAAGGCCCCGGTCGTGCTGGCGGTCGGCCTGGGTCCCGCGCCCGAGCAGGACGAGTCCTTCGACGAGGAGGCCCTGCGCCGCGCCGCCGGCTCCGCCGCCCGCGCGCTGCACGGCTCCAAGAAGGCCGCCTTCGCGCTCCCCCTGGAGGACGCCTCCGCCGTCACCGCGGTGGCCGAGGGCGCGCTGCTGGGCGCGTACGCCTTCACCACCTACCAGGGCGGCGAGAAGAAGGCCGCCAAGAACGGCGGCCCGAAGCAGCCGCTGGCCGAGGTGGCCCTGCTCGGCGCCAAGCCGCGCGACAAGGAGCACAAGGCGGCCGCCGAGCGCGCCACCGTCGTCGCCGCCGAGGTCAACGTCGCCCGCGACCTGATCAACACCCCGCCGAACGACCTCACCCCGGCCTCCTTCGCCGCGATCGCCGCGGCGACCGCGAAGGAGCTCGGCCTCAAGGCCCAGATCCTGGACGAGAAGGCGCTGGTCAAGGGCGGCTACGGCGGCATCATGGGCGTCGGCAAGGGCTCCGAGAACCCGCCGCGCCTGGTGAAGATCGCCTACACCCACCCCGAGGCGGAGAAGCACCTCGCCTTCGTCGGCAAGGGCATCACGTACGACTCGGGCGGCATCTCCCTGAAGCCGGCCGGCCACAACGAGACGATGAAGTGCGACATGTCCGGTGCCGCCGCCGTGTTCTCGGCCGTCGTCGCCGCCGCCAAGCTGGGCCTGAAGGTCAACGTCACCGGCTGGCTCGCGCTCGCCGAGAACATGCCGTCCGGCTCCGCCACCCGTCCCGGTGACGTCCTGCGCATGTACAGCGGCAAGACCGTCGAGGTCCTGAACACGGACGCCGAGGGCCGCCTGGTCCTGGGCGACGCCCTGACCAAGGCCTCCGAGGAGAACCCGGACGCGATCGTCGACGTGGCCACCCTGACCGGCGCGATGGTGCTGGCCCTGGGCGACCGCACCTTCGGCATCATGGCCAACGACGACGCCTTCCGCACCTCGATCCACGAGATCGCCGAGGAGGTCGGCGAGTCCTCCTGGCCGATGCCGCTCCCCGAGGACCTGCGCAAGACCATGGACTCCCCGACCGCCGACATCGCCAACATGGGCGTGCGGATGGGCGGCGGCCTGGTGGCCGGCCTCTTCCTCCAGGAGTTCGTCGGCGAGGGCATCACCTGGGCCCACCTCGACATCGCGGGCCCGGCCTTCCACGAGGGCGCCCCGTACGGCTACACCCCGAAGGGCGGCACCGGCTCCGCCGTCCGCACCCTGGTGCGCCTGGCCGAGCGCACCGCCACCGGCGACCTGGGCTGACCCGCCCCGCCCGCCGCCTCCGCGGAGCGCGTCCCACCGCTGGGACCCGCTCCGCGACGCGCTGCACGCCCCGGGACCGGCAGCTCGGCCCCGGGGCGTGTTCGCTCTGGAAGAAATCTTGAGGATCAGTAGGTTTCTACGCCCGGGTAACCCGGACTTCGGGCAGAACGACGGTCCACACCCGGGGCCCGGCGTCCCGCGTTCCCCCGACAAATGCGAAGATGGGTTCTCGGCAGGACAGGGCCCCCACCACAGGGCCGAAGAAACAAGCGGCCGATTACCAGCCGCCGCCCGGTCACAGAGGACCGGTGCCCGGCGCACATGCATGGAGGACGTGACGTGGCGAACGACGCCAGCACCGTTTTCGACCTAGTGATCCTCGGCGGTGGCAGTGGCGGCTACGCCGCGGCGCTCCGCGCATCGCAGCTGGGTCTCGACGTTGCGCTGATCGAGAAGAACAAGCTCGGCGGCACCTGCCTGCACAACGGCTGCATCCCCACGAAGGCTCTGCTGCACGCCGGTGAGGTCGCCGACCAGGCGCGCGAAGCCGGACAGTTCGGTGTCAAGGCCTCCTTCGAGGGCATCGACATCGCCGGTGTGCACAAGTACAAGGACGAGGTCATCGCCGGCCTGTACAAGGGTCTGCAGGGCCTGGTCGCCTCCCGCAAGGTGACCTACATCGAGGGTGAGGGCCGTCTGTCCTCCCCGACCTCCGTCGACGTCAACGGCCAGCGCATCCAGGGCCGCCACGTCCTGCTGGCGACCGGCTCCGTGCCGAAGTCGCTGCCCGGTCTGGACATCGACGGCAACCGCATCATCTCCTCGGACCACGCGCTGGTCCTGGACCGCGTGCCCCAGTCCGCGATCATCCTGGGCGGCGGCGTCATCGGCGTCGAGTTCGCCTCGGCGTGGAAGTCCTTCGGCACCGACGTCACCGTCATCGAGGGCCTCAAGCACCTCGTCCCGGTCGAGGACGAGAACAGCTCCAAGATCCTGGAGCGCGCCTTCCGCAAGCGCGGCATCAAGTTCAACCTCGGCACCTTCTTCGAGAAGGCCGAGTACACGGAGTCCGGCGTCCGCGTCACCCTCGCCGACGGCAAGACCTTCGAGGCCGAGGTGCTGCTGGTCGCCATCGGCCGCGGCCCGGTCTCGCAGGGCCTGGGCTACGAGGAGCAGGGCGTCGCGATGGACCGCGGCTACGTCCTGGTCGACGAGTACATGCGCACCAACGTGCCCACCATCTCCGCCGTCGGCGACCTCGTCCCGACCCTCCAGCTCGCGCACGTCGGCTTCGCCGAGGGCATCCTGGTCGCGGAGCGCCTGGCCGGTCTGAAGACCGTCCCGATCGACTACGACGGCGTCCCGCGCGTCACGTACTGCCACCCCGAGGTCGCCTCCGTCGGCATCACCGAGGCCAAGGCCAAGGAGATCTACGGCGCGGACAAGGTCGTCGCCCTGAAGTACAACCTGGCGGGCAACGGCAAGAGCAAGATCCTGAAGACCGCGGGCGAGATCAAGCTCGTCCAGGTCAAGGACGGTGCCGTGGTCGGCGTCCACATGGTCGGTGACCGGATGGGCGAGCAGGTCGGCGAAGCCCAGCTGATCTACAACTGGGAGGCCCTGCCGGCCGAGGTCGCGCAGCTCATCCACGCGCACCCGACCCAGAACGAGGCGCTCGGCGAGGCCCACCTGGCCCTGGCCGGCAAGCCCCTTCACGCACACGACTAATCCACAGTCACGGGCGCGACGACCACTTCCGCACTTTCGTTAGGAGCAACAGAAACCATGCCGGTTTCCGTAACCCTTCCGGCGCTCGGTGAGAGCGTCACCGAGGGCACTGTCACCCGTTGGCTGAAGGCCGAGGGCGAGCGCGTCGAGGCCGACGAGCCGCTGCTCGAGGTCTCGACCGACAAGGTCGACACCGAGATCCCCTCCCCCGTCTCCGGCATCCTCGCGTCCATCAAGGTCGCCGAGGACGAGACGGTCGAGGTCGGCGCCGAGCTGGCCATCATCGACGACGGCTCGGGCGCCGCCGCCCCGGCCGCCGCTCCGGCCGCCGAGCCCGCCGCCGCCCCGGCGCCGGTCGCCGAGGCCCCGGCCGCCCCCGCACCGGCCGAGACCCCGGCCGCCCCGGCCCCCGCCGCCGCCGCTCCGGCCGCGTCCGGCACCGATGTCGTGCTCCCCGCCCTGGGCGAGTCCGTCACCGAGGGCACCGTCACCCGCTGGCTGAAGGAGGTCGGAGAGTCCGTCGAGGCCGACGAGCCGCT
The DNA here is from genome assembly GCF_040701585.1 of Streptomyces sp. NPDC093801. NCBI lineage: Bacteria > Bacillati > Actinomycetota > Actinomycetes > Kitasatosporales > Streptomycetaceae > Streptomyces > Streptomyces sp. NPDC093801. The sequence goes on from NZ_JBFBDP010000016.1 coordinate 62,368, forward strand.
GCTCGAGGTCTCCACGGACAAGGTCGACACCGAGATCCCCGCGCCCGTCTCCGGCACCCTGCTGGAGATCCTGGTCGCCGAGGACGAGACCGCCGAGGTCGGCGCGCGTCTGGCCGTCATCGGTGTCGCGGGCGCCGCTCCCGCCGCCGCCCCGGCTCCGGCCGCCGCCGCCCCGGCCCCGGCCGCCCCCGCGGCTCCGGTCGCCGCCCCGGCCCCGGTCGCCCCCGCGGCTCCGGTCGCCGCTCCGGCCCCGGTCGCCCCGGCCGCTCCGGTCGCCGCCCCGGCTCCGGTCGCCCCCGCGGCTCCGGCCCCGGTGGCCGCTCCGGCTCCGGTCGCCGCTCCGGCCGCCCCCGCCGCCCCGGCCCCGGCCGGTGACGAGGGCGCCTACGTGACCCCGCTGGTGCGCAAGCTCGCCTCGGAGTCCGGCGTCAACCTGGCCTCGGTCACGGGCACCGGTGTCGGTGGCCGTATCCGCAAGCAGGACGTCCTGGCCGCCGCCGAGGCCGCCAAGGCCGCCGCCCCGGCCCCGGCCGCTGCCGCTCCGGCCGCCGCCAAGGCTCCGGCCGCGGTGTCCGAGCTGCGCGGTCAGACGGTCAAGATGACCCGCATGCGCAAGGTCATCGGCGACAACATGATGAAGGCCCTGCACTCGCAGGCGCAGCTCAGCTCCGTGGTCGAGGTGGACATCACCAAGATCATGAAGCTGCGCGAGAAGGCCAAGGCCGGCTTCCTCGCCCGCGAGGGCGTCAAGCTGTCCCCGATGCCGTTCTTCGTCAAGGCCGCTGCCCAGGCGCTGAAGGCCCACGCGGTCGTCAACGCCCGGATCAACGACGACGAGGGCACCATCACCTACTTCGACTCGGAGAACATCGGCATCGCCGTGGACTCCGAGAAGGGCCTGATGACCCCGGTCATCAAGGGTGCCGGTGACCTCAACCTGGCGGGCATCTCCAAGGCGACCGCCGACCTGGCCGCCAAGGTCCGCGGCAACAAGATCACCCCGGACGAGCTGTCCGGCGCGACCTTCACCATCAGCAACACCGGCTCGCGCGGTGCGCTGTTCGACACGGTGATCGTTCCGCCGAACCAGGTCGCGATCCTCGGCATCGGTGCCACGGTCAAGCGCCCCGTGGTCATCGAGACCGAAGAGGGCACCGTCATCGGCGTCCGCGACATGACGTACCTGACCCTGTCCTACGACCACCGCCTGGTGGACGGCGCGGACGCGGCCCGGTACCTCACCGCCGTGAAGGCGATCCTGGAGGCCGGCGAGTTCGAGGTCGAGCTCGGCCTGTAAGGCTCCCAGGCCCCGCAGGGCCAGAGCGCGCAGGGATCTGCCGCTTGCGGCGCCCCCGCCCGGATTCGTCCGGGCGGGGGCGCCGTCGTTGTAACGAGCCTCACCCTGCGTCCCTGACCACGAACGCATCGGAGCAGGCCACGGCGGCCTTATTGTCTAGGCATCAGGCCCCGCGTGTCCGCACACACAGGAGTTGAACCCCGATGATCACCCCACCCGTCGTGCACTCGCTGCGCGAGCAGATCCGCGAGCACATCGTGGAGGGGATCGTCAGCGGCCGCTGGAAGCCCGGCGAGCGGATCGTCGAGCGGCGCATCGCGGTCGAGCTGGAGGTCAGCCAGACGCCCGTGCGGGAGGCCCTGCGCGAGCTGGAGACGCTGCGGCTGATCGAGTCGGCCCCCAACAAGGGCGTGCGCGTGCGGAACCTCTCCGCGGCCGACCTGGAGGAGATCTACCCGGTCCGGGCCGGCCTGGAGCAGATCGCGGCCGAGCTGGCCGCGCCGCGGCTGGCGGCCGACTGCTCGGCGCTGGAGCCGCACGTGGCGGCCCTGTGGGAGGCCGACCGCGTCCAGGACGGCACGGCGCAGGTGCGGCACACGGTGGGCTTCCACCGGGAGCTGGTGCGGGCCGCCGGGAACAGCGTGCTGCTGCACACCTGGGAGAGCCTGGGCATCGAGGTCTTCACCGCCCTGTCGATCCGGTGGCTGGGAACCGTCCAGAAGTCGTACGCCGAGGAGCACGAGGCTCTCGTCGCGGCCTTCCGCAGCCAGGACCCGGATATCGGGGTGCTGGTGAAGCGGCATGTCCTGGGCTGCGCCCCGCGGAGCGCCTGACCCGCCCCCGACCGGCGCCTGAACCCTTCTGACCTGCGGTCTTGAGCGATCCTCCAGGGCATCGCCAGCGGTTTGACGTGTACTGCTGAAACCGGCACGGCGTGCCTGCGTTCATGGCACCCGGTGCCGACTTTCGCCGTAGCGTCGAATATTCGTCACTTTTATTTGATCGATCATCGATCAGGGATTTACAGTCACTGCGGACCCCAACCCGGGTCCATCGGCCCTGTCCTGCCCGTCAGGGTTTTCTTCACCACCTCCTCTCCTTTGTCCGGAAGGCGGCGCACACCGATGTCCGACCCCGTAGGAAAGCTTCCGAGCGAGCTCGACCAGCTCCCGGACCGCGACACCGAAGAGACCGCCGAATGGGCGGCCTCCCTCGACGCCGTCGCCAAGGCCGCCGGTACGCGCCGCGCCGAATACCTGCTCCGCCGCACGCTCCAGCACGCCGAGGCCGCCGGCCTGGCCCTGCCCAAGCTGCTGGAGACGGACTACGTCAACACCATCCCCACCTCCGCCGAGCCCGAGTTCCCGGGCGACGAGGAGATGGAAGCCAAGATCACCGCCTGGAACCGCTGGAACGCGGCCGCCATGGTGACCCGGGGCTCCAAGTACGGCGTCGGCGGCCACATCGCCACCTTCGCCTCGGCGGCCTGGCTCTACGAGACCGGCTTCCAGCACTTCTTCCGCGGGAAGGAGGCCGACGGATCGGGCGACCAGCTCTACATCCAGGGCCACGCCTCCCCCGGCATCTACGCCCGCGCCTTCCTCGACGGGCGCGTCTCCGAGCAGCAGCTCGACAACTTCCGCCAGGAGTCCGGCGGCAACGGCCTGCCGTCCTACCCGCACCCGCGGCGCCTGCCGTGGCTGTGGGAGTTCCCCACGGTCTCCATGGGCCTCGGCCCGCTCTCCGCGATCTACCAGGCGCGCTTCAACCGCTACCTGCAGAACCGGAACATCAAGGACACCTCCAACTCGCACGTCTGGGCCTTCCTCGGCGACGGCGAGATGGACGAGCCCGAGTCGACCGCCGCCCTGGCCCTGGCCTCCCGCGAGCAGCTCGACAACCTGACGTTCGTCATCAACTGCAACCTGCAGCGCCTCGACGGCCCGGTCCGCGCGAACTTCCGCGTGGTCCAGGAGCTGGAGGCCCAGTTCCGCGGCGCCGGCTGGAACGTCATCAAGACCCTGTGGGGCTCCGCCTGGGACGAGCTGTTCCAGCTCGACACCACGGGCGCCCTGGTCCGCCGCATCCGCGAGGTACCGGACGCGCAGTTCCAGACCTACGCGACCCGCGACGTGGCCTACATCCGCCAGCACTTCTTCGGCGCCAACGCCGAGCTCGTGCAGCTGGCCGGCGTGCTGTCCGACGCGAAGATCGCCGAGTGCTTCCACACCTCGCGCGGCGGCCACGAGCCCCGCAAGGTCTACGCCGCGTACAAGGCCGCCCTGGCGCACAAGGGCGCGCCGACGGTCATCCTGGCGCAGACCGTCAAGGGCCACACGCTGGGTGCCGGGTTCGAGTCGAAGAACGCGAACCACCAGATGAAGAAGCTGACGATCGACGAGTTCAAGGACATGCGCGACCTCCTTGGCCTCCCGATCCCGGACAGCGCCTTCGCCGACGGCAAGGTCCCGTACGGCCACCCGGGTGCCGACAGCCCCGAGGTGCGGTACCTGCACGAGCGCCGCGCGGCCCTCGGCGGCCCCGCCCCGGCCCGCAAGGTCCACCACGTGGCCCTGCCGGCTCCGGCCGAGCGCTCCTTCGCCCCGCTCATCAAGGGCTCCGGCAAGCAGGAGATGGCCACCACCATGGCCTTCGTCCGCCTCGTCAAGGACCTGATGCGGGACAAGGAGACCGGCAAGCGCTGGGTGCCGATCGTCCCCGACGAGGCCCGTACCTTCGGTATGGAGTCCCTCTTCCCGTCGGCCGGCATCTATTCGCCGCTGGGCCAGACGTACGAGCCGGTCGACCGCGACCAGCTGATGTACTACAAGGAGGCCAAGGACGGCCAGATCCTCAACGAGGGGATCACCGAGGCCGGCGCCATGGCCGACTTCATCGCCGCCTGCACGTCGTACGCGACGCACGGCGAGCCGATGATCCCCTTCTACATCTTCTACTCGATGTTCGGCTGGCAGCGCACCGCCGACCAGATGTGGCAGCTCGCCGACCAGCTCGGCAAGGGCTTCATCGTCGGCGCCACCGCCGGCCGCACCACGCTGACCGGTGAGGGCCTCCAGCACGCGGACGGCCACTCGCACCTGATCGCGTCCACGAACCCGGCGTCGCTCAACTACGACCCGGCGTTCGCGTACGAGATCGCGGTGATCGTCAAGGACGGTCTGCGCCGCATGTACGGCGAGCAGCCCGAGGACGTCTTCTACTACCTGACGGTCTACAACGAGCCGAAGGTCCAGCCGGCCATGCCCGAGGGCGTGGAGGAGGGCATCCTCAAGGGCCTGTACCGCTTCAACACGGCCGCCGCACTGGAGGCCGCCCCGGCCGCCGACGCCCCGAAGATCCAGCTGATGGCCTCGGGTACGGCGATCCACTGGGTCCTGGAGGCGCAGCAGCTGCTGGCCGCCGACTGGAACGTGGCCGCCGACGTGTGGTCCGCCACCTCGTGGGGCGAGCTGCGCCGCGACGCGCTGGAGTGCGACGAGGCCCTGCTGCGCGGCGAGGAGCGCACCCCGTACGTCACCCGCGTGCTGGAGGGCGCCCCGGGCCCGGTCCTGGCCGTCTCCGACTGGATGCGCCAGGTTCCGGACCAGATCAGCCAGTGGGTCCCGCAGGACTACACCTCGCTGGGCACGGACGGCTTCGGCCTCTCCGACACCCGCGAGGGCGCCCGCCGCCACTTCGGCGTCGACGCCCAGTCCATCGTGGTGGCCGCCCTGGCCCAGCTCGCCCGCCGCGGCGAGGTCCCGGCCTCCGCCGTGAAGGAGGCCCGGGAGCGCTACGGCCTCTGAGCCGCCGGCGACCGGAGCACGCACCGCACCGAAGGCCGGTGCCCACCCCCACGGGGGTCGGGCACCGGCCTTTGGCCGTATGAGCGGTGGCGGTGCGGGGGTGGAGCCGTGATGCTGGATCGCGTGATGGACGAGACGGAGTTCTGGGAGATCGTCGACCGTACCCGCGAGGCCGCCGAGGGCGACCCCGAGGAGCACGCCGAGCTGCTCGTGGAACGGCTGGCCCAGCTGGATCCCGACTCCGTGCTGGACTTCGCGCGGCACTTCGAGTCCCGGTACAACCGCGCGTACACCTGGGACCTGTGGGGGGCGGCGTGGGTGCTGCTCGGCGGCGCGAGCGACGACGCGTTCGACTACTTCCGGTGCTGGCTCATCGGGCAGGGCCGGGAGGTCTTCGAGGGCGGGGTGCACGAACCGGACCAGCTGGCGGAGCTGCTGGGCGAGTTCGACGAGGAGATCGACGGGGACGGCGAGGAGCTGGGGTACGCGGCCGACGAGGCGTACGAGCAGCTGACCGGGGCCGTGGCGCCGGACCTGGGGATCCCGCTGCAGGCGGAGGAGCCGGAGGGCGCCCCGCTGGACTTCGAGAACGAAGCCGTGCTCGCGGAGCGCTTCCCCCGGCTCTGGGACCGCTTCGGGGGCTGAGCCGGCTCAGTAGTGGGTGCCGCCGTCGATGCGGATCTCGGTGCCCGTGATGAAGGCGCCGTCCTCGGAGCCCAGCATCGCGACGACGCCGGCGACGGTCTGCGGGCCGGCGAAGCCCTGGCCGAGGGCCGGGGCCAGCTTGGCGAAGAGGGACCAGTCGGTGTCCTCGGGCAGGCCGGGGCCGTTGCCGGTGGTCATGCCGCTCTCGATGGAGCCGGGGGCCACCGAGACGAAGCGCAGGCCCTGCTTGCTGTACTCGGCGGCCAGGGCGTGGGTCATCGACTGGATGCCGCCCTTGCTGGCCGCGTAGGCGGACATGTAGGGGTGCGCGAAGCTCGCCGAGGTGGAGCTGAAGTTCACGACGACCGGCTGGTCGCCCGCCAGCAGCGCGGGGAGGGACTCGCGGATCATCAGGAAGGTGCCGGTCAGGTTGACCGCGATGACCTTGTTCCAGAAGTCGAGCGTGGTCTGGTGGGTGTGCGCGGAGCGCAGGATGCCCGCCGCGTTGACCAGCACGTCGATGCCGCCGAGGGCGTCCACGGCGGCGGCGACGCCCTCCTTGACCGAGGTCTCGTCGGATATGTCCAGCACGGCGGTGGTGAGCCGGCCGGCGTGGCCGTCGGCGGCGGCCTGATCGGCGGTGGCCTTGAGGCCGGCTTCGTTGACGTCCACGGTGTGGACGCGGCCGCCCTCGGAGAGAATGCGGTGCACGGTGGCCCGGCCGATGCCGGAGCCGCCGCCGGTGATGAGGACGCGACGTCCTTCGTAACGGTTCATGAGGTGAAGCGTACCGAGAAGATGACACGTTTTGCCAGGGTGGCATCACATGCATCCATCTGATCCGACTGGCGGTACGCTTCATCCGTGAGATCTCCCCGTCCGTACTCCCCCCAGGGCGGCTCCGGAGCCCAGTCGCTGACGGAGCGCCGCAAGGCCGCCACCCAGCTCGACATCGCCCGCGCCGCCTGCGAGCTCTTCGCCGCGCACGGCCCCGACGGGACCACCGCCGAGGACATCGCCCACCGGGCGGGGGTCGCGCTGCGCACGTTCTACCGCTACTTCCGCAACAAGCAGGAAGCCGTGGCCCCACTGCTCGCGGGCGGGGGTGACGCCTGGCGCGCGCTGCTCGCCGAGGAGGACCCCGCCACGCCGCTGGCGCAGGCGCTGGAGCGTGCCGTGACCCGCGCCCTGAGCGACTCCAAGGCCGTCGAGGAGGGCCTGGAGGTCACCCGCGGCCTGCTGCGCGCGGCCGCCACGGACGAGGCCCTGCGGGCCGTCTGGTACCGGGTGAACCAGGAGTCGGAGGAGCGGCTGGTCCCGATCGTGGCCCGGCTGGCGGGCCCGAAGGCGGAGGAGATGTCCGTACGCCTGGTGTCCGCGGCCGCCACCGATGCGATCCGCGTCGCGCTGGAGCTGTGGTCCGCCGGCGACGCCCCGGTTTCGGGCCCCGGCTCCCCGGCCGACCTCGCGGTGCGCTGCCTGCGCGAGCTGACCGGCGCGATGCCCCTGCTCCGCTGAGCGCGGGGCAGGGGCACCGGAAGGAAATCGGACGGGTGGGACGGGTCAGCGCCAGCCTCCCCAGTCGCCGTCCCAGTTGGCGTTGTCCCAGCGGCTCCAGTCGTGATTGCCCCAGTTGCCATGGTGACGCCAGTGACCGCTGTTACCGCAGTCGTCGTCATCGTCCCAGTTGTTGGCCCAGCGGGAGTGGCCGGAGCGGTTCCAGTTCCCGTCGTGGTCGTGGGCGGACGCGCTGCTCAGGGGCAGCAGTGCCAGGGTGATCCCCGCGGCGCCCGCGACGGCGGCACCGATGATCCTACGGCGCATCTTCATGCACCTCCGAACATGTATCGCTTATCGGGCTTATCGGGCTTTTAGGTCCCAATCAACCGTTACTCCAGTCGGGCGGCCTGTCAAAAGCAGAAGGCCCCCCGCTCCTCTCCGAAGAGAGCGGCGGGGGGCCTCCCAGCAGGCACGATCCCGGCTTCGCGGGCCGGTTTTCCTACAGGTCGAAGTAGAGCTCGAACTCGTGCGGGTGCGGACGCTGGGCGATCGGGGCGATCTCGTGCGTGCGCTTGTAGTCGATCCAGGTCTCGATCAGGTCGGGGGTGAAGACACCGCCGGCCAGGAGGTACTCGTGGTCCTCCTCCAGGGCCTTGAGGACGTCCTCGAGGCTGGTCGGGACCTGCGGGACGTTCGCGTGCTCGTCCGGGGAGAGCTCGTAGAGGTCCTTGTCGATCGGCTCCATCGGCTCGATCTTGTTCTTGATGCCGTCGAGGCCCGCGAGGAGCAGCGCCGCGAAGGCGAGGTACGGGTTCGAGGACGGGTCCGGCGCGCGGAACTCGACGCGCTTGGCCTTCGGGTTCGAGCCCGTGATCGGGATGCGCATGGCGGCGGACCGGTTGCGCTGCGAGTACACCATGTTGACCGGCGCCTCGAAGCCCGGCACCAGGCGGTGGTACGAGTTCACCGTCGGGTTGGTGAAGGCGAGCAGCGACGGGGCGTGCTTGAGGATGCCGCCGATGTAGTAGCGGGCGGTGTCCGACAGGCCCGCGTAGCCGGCCTCGTCGTAGAACAGCGGCTCGCCGCCGGCCCACAGGGACTGGTGGACGTGCATGCCCGAGCCGTTGTCACCGAAGATCGGCTTCGGCATGAAGGTCGCGGTCTTACCGTTGCGCCAGGCGACGTTCTTCACGATGTACTTGAAGAGCATCAGGTCGTCGGCCGCGGCCAGCAGCGTGTTGAACTTGTAGTTGATCTCGGCCTGGCCGCCGGTGCCGACCTCGTGGTGCTGGCGCTCGACCTGGAGGCCCTGGGCGTCCAGCTCGAGGGAGATCTCGGCGCGCAGGTCGGCGAAGTGGTCGACCGGGGCGACCGGGAAGTAACCGCCCTTGTAGCGGACCTTGTAGCCGCGGTTGTTCTCCTCGGAACCGGTGTTCCAGGCGCCGGCCTCGGAGTCGATGTGGTAGAAGCCCTCGTTCGCGGAGGTCGCGAAGCGCACGCTGTCGAACACGTAGAACTCGGCCTCGGGGCCGAAGAACGCGGTGTCGGCGATGCCGGTGGAGGCGAGGTAGGCCTCGGCCTTCTTGGCGATGTTGCGCGGGTCGCGGCTGTAGGCCTCACCCGTGATCGGGTCGTGGATGAAGAAGTTGATGTTGAGCGTCTTGTCCTTGCGGAACGGGTCCAGGCGCGCGGTGGTGATGTCGGCACGCAGCGCCATGTCGGACTCGTGGATCGCCTGGAAGCCGCGGATCGAGGAACCGTCGAAGGCGAGCTCCTCCGCCGGGTCGAACGCTCGCGCCGGAATGGTGAAGTGCTGCATCACACCAGGCAGGTCGCAGAAGCGGACGTCGACGAACTTGACGTCGTTCTCCTCGATGTACTGCTTCACTTCGTCGGCGTTCTTGAACATCCAACTCCTCCTACTCCCGGTCCCCGGGGCAGGGACGGGCTTTATAGCTCGTGGCGCGTCAGTGCGGTGCCGCACGCTGACCCGACCATAAGCAGACGGGATTTCCCAAGCATGACCCATTTGTTTCGCACAAGTTAACCAGGGTCCCGTCCAGGTCCCGTCGAAGCGCACCGGTACCGTGGTGGAGTGGACAACAGGCAAGCAATCGGTTCCTGGCTCTCCGGCCCCCGCGCGGCCGCCGAGGACATGGGCGTCGACTTCGGCTATCCGGGCCAGCAGCTCGGCCTGCCGCAGTCGGGGCCCGGCTCCGTGGCCCGTTTCGGGCGCCGGCTCGGCGCGGTGGCCATCGACTGGATCGGCTGCCAGCTGATCGCATACGGGCTCATCACCCATGGCGACCTGACCTCGGCGGGCAACTGGACGCTGGCGCTCTTCGTGGCCCTGGCGATCCTGACCGTGGGCACGGTGGGATTCACCCCCGGCAAGCGGATCCTCGGCCTCCGGGTGATCGGGCAGAACGGCGGCCGCCTCGGCCTCCCGCGCGTGGTGCTCCGTACGGTGCTGCTGGCCCTGGTCATCCCGGCGCTGGTCTGGGACCGGGACGGCCGCGGACTGCACGACCGGCTCTCCGGCGCGGTCCAGGTCCGGATCTGAGCCCACCCCCGCCGGGGACGGCGGAGGAGGACGGAAGAGGAGCGCCCCACGAGCCGGTCGGCTCGTGGGGCGCTCCTCTTCTGTTTCGTATACGTGCGGGTCAGCGCGGCCGCTGGCCCCGCATGCCGCGGCCGGGGACCGGGCCCTTCGGGATGGGCATGTTGCTCATGAGGTCGCCCATGGCCCGGAGCTTGTCGTTGACCTGGGTGATCTGCGGGCCCGACAGGACGCGCGGCAGCTTCAGCAGCGTCGTGCGGACCTTCTTGAGCGGCACCTCGCCCTCGCCGGTGCCGACGATGAAGTCGTGGACCGGGATGTCGGGCATGATCCGGGCCAGCTTCTTCTTCTCGGCCGCGAGCAGGGACTTCACCCGGTTGGGGTTGCCCTCGGCGATCAGGACCACGCCCGCCTTGCCGACGGCCCGGTGGACGATGTCCTGGTTCCGGTTCATCGCGACGGCCGGGGTGGTCGTCCAGCCCCGTCCCACGTTGTCCAGTACGGCCGCGGCAGCGCCCGGCTGCCCCTCCATCTGCCCGAAGGCAGCCCGCTCGGCCCGCCGCCCGAAGACGATCGCCATCGCGAGGAACGCCACCAGGAAGCCCAGGATGCCCAGGTAGGCCGGGTGGCCGATCAGGAAGCCGATCGCAAGGAAGACACCGAAGGTGACGATTCCCACGCCCGCGACGATCAGACCGACCTTGGGGTCGGCCTTGCGCGTCATCTTGTACGTCAGGGCGATCTGCTTCAGTCGCCCGGGGTTCGCAGCAGTCTCTGCGTTTGACTTCCTCGCCATAAGGCGAAGTTTACGTGGCCTGCGGGGTACGGGTGGCCGCGGCCTCGAGTACGTGCTCGGTTTCCACCCGGTCCTTGGCCCTGCGGCGGTCCTCCAGGACGGCCGTCCAGGCGTTGCGCCGGGCACCGCTCATGAGCAGCGATTCGATGCCGCGGAAGGCTTCGGTGAAGGACGGAATGGCGATGGCGCGGACGGGCGCGGCCTGCATGATGTCGGTCCCTACTCTCGGTACTCGCATCGGTGGCGTGTGCGGTGCGTGGATCCAGCGTCACTGACTGGTGTTACCAGGGCATGACCGACGGGTCAAACGTGATGAAATATTGACGCGGCCCGCCGGGCTCTCCCAATGAAAGAGCCTAGGGGCCGCGTCATCACGCATTACTGCTTGGTAATTTTTTGTGCCCGACTTCACACGCTGCGTGATCCAATGGATCAGCCGGTGTGCTCGCCGGCCGCGCGTCAGGCGCCCGCGCGCTTCTCCATCGCCTGGGTGTAGAGGCGGCCCGCCCGGTACGAGGACCGGACCAGCGGGCCGGACATCACGCCGGAGAAGCCGATCTCCTCGGCCTCCTTCGCCAGCTCGACGAACTCGGCCGGCTTCACCCAGCGCTCCACGGGGTGGTGGCGCGGCGAGGGCCGCAGGTACTGGGTGATGGTGATGAGCTCGCAGCCGGCCGCGTGCAGCTCCTTGAGCGCCTCCGAGACCTCCTCGCGCTCCTCGCCCATGCCCAGGATCAGGTTGGACTTGGTGACGAGGCCGTAGGCGCGGGCCTGCCGGATCACGTCGAGCGAGCGCTCGTAGCGGAAGCCGGGGCGGATCCGCTTGAAGATCCGGGGGACGGTCTCGACGTTGTGCGCGAAGACCTCGGGGCGGGAGGCGAAGACCTCCTCCAGCAGCTCCGGGACCGCGTTGAAGTCGGGGGCCAGCAGCTCGACCTTGGTGTGGCCGCCCTCGCGGCCCGCCGTCTGCTGGTGGATCTGGCGCACGGTCTCCGCGTACAGCCAGGCGCCGCCGTCGGCCAGGTCGTCGCGGGCGACGCCGGTGATGGTGGCGTAGTTCAGGTCCATCGTGACCACGGACTCGCCGACGCGGCGGGGCTCGTCCCGGTCCAGGGCCTCGGGCTTGCCGGTGTCGATCTGGCAGAAGTCGCAGCGCCGGGTGCACTGGTCGCCGCCGATGAGGAACGTGGCCTCGCGGTCTTCCCAGCACTCGTAGATGTTCGGACAGCCGGCTTCCTGGCACACCGTGTGCAGCCCCTCGCCCTTCACGAGGTTCTGCATCTTCGTGTACTCGGGACCCATCTTCGCCCGGGTCTTGATCCACTCGGGCTTGCGCTCGATGGGGGTCTGGGCGTTACGGACCTCGAGGCGCAGCATCTTGCGTCCGTCGGGTGCGACTGCGGACACGACCGGCTCCCTGTGACTTCGATTCTTCGGCGCCCACCAGGGTACGCCCGTAATTCGTACGCTCTTACGTCCGGCCAACCGGGGGGCGGCAGGACACATTCCCGCGGCCGTCAGCCGGCGGCCGGCTCCGGCTCCCGCTCGATCTCGCGCGGCTTCGGCTCGGCGTGCTCCAGCACGTCCTTCAGGTGCCGTTCGACCACCGGCAGCACCTCCGCGATGGTGATCTCGCGGCCCAGCTCGTACGAGAGCGAGGTCACACCGGCGTCCCGGATCCCGCAGGGGATGATCCGGTCGAACCAGGTGCTGTCCGGGTTCACGTTGAAGGAGAAGCCGTGCATCGTGACGCCCTTGGCGACGCGGATGCCGATCGCGGCGAGCTTGCGGTCCTCGCGGCGCTGGCCGGCGTTGGACGGGGCGTACTCGGGGCCGTTGAGGCGGGCGTCGAACTCGTCGTCGCCGATCCGCGGGTCGAAGTCCAGGGAGAGGCCGCCGATCTTCGGGCGCTCCTCCACGGGGTCGCCGAGGACCCAGACGCCGGAGCGGCCCTCGACCCGGGTGGTCTCCACGCCGAACTCGGCCGCGGTGCGGATGAGGGCCTCCTCCAGACGGCGCACGTGGGCGACCACGTCGACCGGGCGGGGCAGCTTCATGATCGGGTAGCCGACCAGCTGGCCCGGGCCGTGCCAGGTGATCTTGCCGCCGCGGTCCACGTCGATGACGGGGGTGCCGTCGAGCGGGCGCTCGCTGGGGTCGGTGCGCCGCCCGGCGGTGTAGACCGGCTCGTGCTCCACCATCAGGCAGGTGTCGTCGATCTCGTCCGCGAAGCGGGCCGCGTGCACGCGGCGCTGCTCGTCCCAGGCCTCGGTGTACTCGACGGATTCCGGCCCGAAGCCCAGATGGACAAACCGAAGCTCAGTCACCGCAGCGCCTCCTCGTTGAACCTGCTGTGTGCACGTATCCGCACCGGTCCAAGAGTACGGCGGCCCGTGCGCGACCCCTCAGGGCCCCGGTCCGGGCACCCGGGGCCGGCGGACCACGGCGGCGCCACCCCTGGGGGAGGAAGGAGAACGGTCCGTAAAGAGCCCTACCCATTCTGCACACGATCGGATGAATGTGGGGCAGAGAGGGCGGCACAGCCGGAGTTGGCCGCTACATTCACGCCGTTCACAGGGCCGGGACCCCGGTCCGTCACGTACGGGAACCGTGGAGCCGATGACGGAACGACCTGCCCAGCGCGTCCCCAACCGGCAGCTCGCGGCGCTGATCGCGGAAGCCGGGTTCTCCAACGCCGGGCTCGCCCGCCGCGTCGACCAGCTGGGGCTGGAGCACGGGCTGGATCTGCGGTACGACAAGACCTCCGTGACCCGGTGGCTGCGCGGCCAGCAGCCCCGCGGCACCACCCCCGCGCTGATCGCGGAGGTCTTCACCCGGCGCCTCGGCCGCAGACTCTCGGCGCAGGACCTGGGCCTGGACGCGTGCGCGCCCGTGTACGCGGGGCTGGAGTTCGCCGCCACTCCCGAGGAGGCCGTGGACATCGCGAGCGGGCTGTGGCGCAAGGACTCCGGCTCGCACGCCGAGCTCCGCAAGATCGCCTTCACCCCGGCCGGGCTGGTGGTGCCGAGCCGGGACTGGCTGATCGGGCGGGCCGACGAGCGGGTGGGGCGCGGCGCGGACCCCGCCGCGCACCGGGTCCCCGCGCAGGGCCGCACCACGGTGCCCCGGCAGCGGCAGGTCGACCGCGGGCCCGGGCAGCGGGTCACCGGCGGGGACATCGCCGCACTGCGGTCGGTGAGCGAACTGTTCCGCACCCTGGACCACACCTACGGCGGCGGCCACGCCCGCCAGGCGCTGGTGCGCTACCTGGAGCACGAGGCCGAGCCGATGCTGCGCGGCACCTACGGGGAGACCACCGGGCGCCGGCTGTTCGCGGCCGCCGCCGACCTGACCCGGCTCGCGGGCTGGACCTCGTACGACATCGCCGCGCACGGGCTGGCCCAGCGGTACTTCGTCCAGGCCCTGCGGCTGGCGCAGGCCGCCGGGGACCGGCCGTACGGGTCGTACGTGCTGGTGACGATGAGCCGCCAGGCGGTCTACCTCGGCCACGGCCGGGAGGCGGTGCAGCTGGCCCGGGTCGCCCAGCAGGGCGTGGGCTCGGGCCCGCCGCCGGTGGTGCAGTCGCTGCTGCACGCGGCCGAGGCGCGGGGGCACGCGGTGCTGGGCGAGGTCCGGGCGGCGACGGCCTCGCTGGTGCGGGCCGAGCGGGCGCTGGGCGCGGCCCGGCCCGGGGACGACGTGCCGCACTGGGCGCGGGCCTTCGACGAGGCGCAGCTGGCGGACGAGTTCGGGCACTGCCACCGCGACCTCCAGCAGTACCGGGCCTCCGCCCAGCACGCGGAGCGCTCGCTCCAGCTGCGCTCGCCGGGGTACGCGCGCTCGCGGCTGTTCTGCCGGGTGGTGCTGGCGACGGCCCGGCTGGGGCTGGGCGAGCTGGACCAGGCGTGCGCGCTGGGGGCGGAGGCGGCGCAGCAGGCGAGCGAGATGCGGTCGGTGCGGGCGGTGGAGTACGTGCGCGACTTCGAGCGCCGGCTGGAGCCGTACCGGGACGCCTCGGCGGTCCGGACGTACCGGGACCGGATCTCGGCGCTGTCCTGATCCGGCCGGGGCCCGTGGATCGGCGGGCCCCGGCCGGGGCGGTCAGGCGGCTGCCGGGAGGACCGGCTCCGGGTGGCTCTGGAGGGGGATGCCGAAGTCGCGGAGCAGGGCCGTGGCGGCGCGGCGGGCGGAGTGCAGGGCGCCCTGGACGGTGTTGGAGTCGCGGTGGTCGCCGCAGACGTAGAGCCCGGCCAGGACGCGGACGGCCCGCTGCCGGTCGTGCGGCGGGGGCATGGCCGGGACGGCCTCGGGGGTGTGGTGGACGGCCAGGAGCTCCCAGTCGCGGGTCGGGGTGTCGTAGAGCCGGGCGAGGCGGGCCGCGACCGTGCGGGCGGGCGGCGGCGGGCCGTGCACGGTGGTGGTGACCAGGCTGCGTCCGGTGGGGGCCCGGGTGGGGTCGACGGCGCTCATCACGGTGGTGTGGGCGACGGGCCACTTGGGGTCGGCGTCCAGGAGCAGCGATCCGTCCCAGACCAGGGTCCCGGGGGTCGCGTGGTGGATGACGGTGACCTCGTGGAAGGCGGGCACCCGCAGTCCGGGGAGCAGTCCGGCGGCGGCGCGGGCGCCGGTGGCCAGCAGGACGGAGCGACAGCCGAAGTCGCCGTGCTCCTCGGTGGTGACCAGGTTGGTCGCCACCGACCGCACCCGGATGCCGGTCCGTACGGTGCCGGGCGGCAGGGCCGCGGCGAGGAGGTCGGGCAGGGCCGCCGCACCGCCCTCGGGGACCGCGAGGCGGCCCCGGGCGAAGGTGCGCAGCGCGAGGTCGGCGACGCGGCTGGAGGTGGTGAGGTCCGGGTCGCGCAGCAGGGCGGAGAGCAGGGGCCGCAGGATCCCGTTGACGGTGCGCGGCGGCAGGCCGCGGGAGCCGAGGGCGGCGTGGGCGGTGCGTTCGGGCCGGGCGAGGAGCCGGTCCGGGGGCAGCGCGGCGAGCCGGGCGAGGGCCGCGCTGAGCCGGGCCTGGTCGAGGGAGCCGCTGGCCAGGGCGCGGGCGGGGGTGAGGGCCCCGGCCCGCTGCCGCCTGCCGTCGGCGCCGTGCACCAGGACCCCGGGGGCGAAGGGGCGCAGGGTCAGGCCCGCGAGGCCCGGGGTGCGGGCGGGTTCGGTGTACGCGGTGTTGAGGAGCTGGCCGACCCGGTCGAGGCGGAAGCCGTCGGCCGAGGCGGTGGCCATGCGGCCGCCGGGGTCGTCGGCGGTCTCCAGGACGGTGACGCTGACCCCGGCGGCGATCAGGTGGTGCGCTGCCGCGAGTCCTGAGACTCCGGCTCCTACGATGACGACGTCGCTGCTGAGCACGTGCCCCTCCCCGAGGTCGGCGCGGCGGCTGTGTGGGGATCGTTCTTCCCCCAACGGACTCCGGGAGAACCCGAGTCCGGCGCGGTATTGCGCACAACTCCGGTCGCACGACGGTCGCATGCGGGTCACAACCGGTCGCACATGGACGCCGGATGCGCCCGGACCAGCGCCTCGGCCCCGCAGCCCGGGCCGGCGGTCCGGTCGCCGCGCGCGACGACGGCCGGACGGGGACCGGACCGACGGCCGGGCCGGCGGTCAGGCCAACGCGGCCCGGAGCGCCTCCTCGATACCGGGGTGGGCGAAGGTGAACCCGGCCTGCAACAGCCGTGCCGGCCTCACCCGCTGACTGCCCAGCACGTCCTGGGAGAACTCCCCGAGCGCCACGCGGAGCACGGGCGCCGGGACCGCGCACAGGGTCGGCCGGTGCAGCACGCGGCCCATGGCGGCGGTGACCTCGCGGTTGGTCAGCGGCTCGGGGGCGGTGAGGTTGAACGGCCCGGACAGGCCGGGGGTCTCGATCAGGAACCGCAGGGCGGCGACCTCGTCCCGCAGCGAGATGTACGACCAGTACTGCCGCCCGTCGCCGAGACGGCCGCCGATCCCGGCCCGGAAGACGGGGAACAGCCGCCCCCAGGCGCCGCCCTCGGCGGAGACCACCAGTCCGGTCCGGGCGAACACGGTCCGGATCCCGGCGTCCCGCGCGGGGGCGGCGGCGGCCTCCCACGCGACGCAGACGGAGGGCAGGAACCCGGTGCCGGCGGGAGCCGACTCGTCGACGGCCCTCGCCCCCGTGTCGCCGTAGTACCCGACGGCCGACCCGCACACGAGCACGCCGGGCCGGGTGTCCATGGCGGCCACCGCCCGGGAGAGGGCCGCGGTCCCGAGCACCCGGCTGTCGCGGATCTCCCTCTTGTACGCGTCCGTCCACCGGTGGTCCCCGACCCCGGCCCCCGCGAGGTGCACGACGGCGTCACAGCCGCGCAGCCCGACGGGGTCGACGTAGCCGCTCCCGGGATCCCACCGCGCCTCGTCCGGTGCGGCCGGCGCGCGCCGGACGAAGCGGACGGTGTCGTGGCCGTCGGCGTGGAGGGAGCGGACGAGGGCCTTGCCGATGAGTCCGGAGGCTCCGGTGATGGCGATGCGCATGGGGGCAGTGTCCTCTTTTCGACGTGGCGCCCGCAGGGAACGGCGCCGGGCGCCTCCCCGGACCGGCAGGGTCAGCCGCCGCCGAGCCAGGTGCCCGCCGCGTAGGTGACCGCCATCGCCAGGCCGCCGCCCAGCACGTTGCGCAGGACCGCCCGGGGCACCGGAGCCCCGCCCAGCCGCGCGCTCACCACCCCGCACAGCGTCAGCGCCCCCAGCACCGCCACCACCGTCACCGGGACCCGGGCCGAGGCCTCCGGCAGGACGATGGCCAGCAACGGGAGCATCGCCCCCACCGTGAAGGCGACCAGGCTGGCGAAGGCCGCGTGCCACGGGTTCGCCAGCTCGTCCGGCTCGATCCCCAGCTCCACCCGCGCGTGCGCCCTCAGCGCGTCCCGCTCCGTCAGCTGCTCGGCGGCCTCCCGGGCCACCTCCCGGCTCAGCCCCCGCCCGGCCAGCAGCTCCGTCAGCTCGGCCAGCTCCGCCTCCGGGTCCTGCGCCAGTTCCTGCCGTTCCAGGTCGAGCGCCGCCCGCTCCGAGTCCCGCTGCGAGCTGACCGACACGTACTCCCCCACCGCCATCGACAGCGAGCCCGCCAGCAGCCCGGCCACCCCGGCGGTCAGGATCTCCGTGCGCGAGGTGGTCGCGCCGGCCACGCCCACCACCAGGCCGGCCGTGGAGATGATCCCGTCGTTGGCGCCGAGCACCCCGGCCCGCAGCCAGTTCAGCCGGGTGCTGATCGCCGCGCTCTGCGTCTGCGTCACGGCACCACTCTCGCGGCCCCCGCCCGCCCCGGCCAGCCCGCCGGGGCCACCCGGCGTGCGCCGCCCGGTACCCCGTACCAGGGTGGAGGGGTGAGACGACGGGCGAGAGGCGAACGGGAAGAGCCCGGCGGGCTGCACGGGGCGCCGCCGCCCCGCTGGGCCCGGATCGCGCCCGTGGCCGCGCTGGCGGCGCTCTGCGCCGCCCAGTGGACCACCGCCACCGCCGAGCTCGGCTACTTCCTGGCGGCCCTGCCCGCCGTGGCCGCCTTCGCCTACGGGGCCGTCGGCACCGCCGCCTTCGCCGTCGTGGTGCTGATCCTGCTCGGCGTCCCCCAGCTCGGTGTCGGGCACGCCCGCGGCACCGACCTGGCCACCGTGGCCACCGTCGGCCTGCTCAGCGTGATCATCGCCCTGGTGCGGCGGCGCCGGGACGCCCAGCTGGTCAGCGTCCGGACCGTCGCCGAGGCCGCCCAGCTCGCGGTGCTGCCGCCGGTCCCCGCACGGGTGGGCGGGGTCAACTGCTCGGGGCTGTACCGGGCGGCCCAGCGGGGCACCCTGGTCGGCGGCGACCTGTACGACGTACGGGCCGGGCCGTACGGGGTCCGGGCGGTGGTCGGGGACGTCCAGGGGCACGGGCTGGCCGCCGTCGGCACGGTGGCCTCGCTGCTCGGCGCCTTCCGGGAGGCGGTGCTGGACGACGCGGGGCTGGCGGCGGTCGCGGTCCGGCTGGACCGGCGGCTGACGGCCGACGCGGCGGCGGACTCGGTGGCGCACCCGGAGCTGTTCGCGACGGCCGTGCTGCTGGAGTTCCCGCCCGGACTGGACCTCGTGCGGGTCGTGTCGTGCGGGCACCCCCCGGTCCTGCTGCTGCGGGACCTCACGGTCTCCGAGGTGACCGCGGAGCCCGGCCCGCCGCTGGGCCTGGGCCTGGCCGGGCCCGCCCTCCCCGAGGTCGCCGAACTGCCGCTGCTGCCGGGCGACCGGCTGCTCGCGCACACCGACGGGGTGACGGAGGCGCGCGACGCGGCCGGCTGCTTCTACCCGCTGGCCACCCGGGTCCCGGTCCTGGCGGCCGATCCCGCGGGCCTGGTTCCGGCGCTGTGGCAGGACCTCGCGGCCTTCAGCGGGGGCGGCCCGCGCGACGACGTGGCCCTGCTGCTGCTGTCGCCCGATCAGCGGTTGTCCGGCGGTCCGGGGCGCCACTAGGTTCCGGGGCCATGCACTGAGCGTCCTCGTGCCGACACCCGTAGGAGCTGCCATGTCCATGCCCATGCTGGTGATCAAGGGAACCTTCCGGGCGAAGGGCTTCGAACCGGACGGTGACACCGTCAACTTCACCCCCGACAACGTGGCCGACTGGAGACTCGTGCCCGGGGCCAGACCCGTCGTACCGAGGTGGGACGGCAGCGCCTCGATCCGGCTGGAGGGCATCGACGCCCTGGAGACCCACTACGGCGACGAGAAGTCGCCGTCGGGCGTGCAGCACCAACCCCTGCCCCTGGCACACGCGGCCATGCAGGAGCTCCTGAAGCAGATCGGCTTCACCGGCTTCGACCGGGACGACAAGGACCGGGAAAGGATCAGCAGCACCACCCCCGAGGCCGTGGACGGCTACATCCTCACCCGTGGCGCCGACGTCTTCGGCCGGTGCGTCGCCCTGGTCGGCCACAGGTCCCAGCCGGCCCCCAACGGCTACGCGGTCGAGGTCGACGAGCGGATGCTGGTGAAAACCGCCAACTACCAGCTGCTCAAGGCCGGCTTGGTCTACCCGACCTACTACAGCGAGTTCCCCGAGCTCCTGCGCGCCTCCCTCACCGCCGCTGCCGCGGCCGCGGCAGCGGCGCCGGAGCCGGGCAAGAGCGTCTGGGAAAAGGACGTGACCACCACCGGCGTGAAGGTCACCGGACTGCAGTCCCTCACGGCCGACGACGGGGCGGTGATCCTGCCGAAGCTCTTCCGCCGGCTGAAGGACTACCTGGACCTGAACCCGTCGGACCCCTCCCTGTCGTGCTTCCGCGCCTATCTGGCGGGGGCGGCGGAGGACCACTTCTACCTCCAGGGGAAGCCCGAGGTCTTCAGGGGCATGCACCACGTCGTCGAGGTCGACGGCGACACCGTGCGGATGACGCACAAGCCGCAGGAGATCGTCTTCGTGGAGAAGTGAACGGGACGACGGCCGGCCCGCCGCCGGAGCGGCCGGCCGGCCGTCGCAGCACCCGTGCCTCAGCCGGCGTTCGCGACGATGAAGGCGCGGACCATCCGGCAGGTGAGGTTGGACGGCCGGTGGATCCCCACCCGGACGGCCATCGTCCGTATCTTGCGGTTGGTGGCGCGCTTGGCGTCGTACGTCCCCGTGTCGAGCAGGGAGATCGCCAGCCTCATCGCCTTCAGGCGGCGGTTGTGGTTCTCGTACCACTCGCGGGGCAGCCCCGCCGGCAGCGGCATCTTCTTGGGCATCACCAAGCTCGCGGCAGCGGCCATCTACAGCCTCCCAAACGGTAGTTGGCTTCCTGTCGTTCTCCCTCGATTTTACCGGGGGGCACTGACAAAAGCCCTGGCCGGACGGGATCTGGCTAGGCTTGCGGGCATGGAGATCTGGATCAACCCCGCCTGTTCGAAGTGCCGCAGCGCGCTGACCCTGCTGGACGCGGAGGGCGCCGAGTACACCGTGCGCCGCTACCTGGAGGACGTCCCCTCCGAGGCCGAGATCCGCGAGGTCCTGGACCGCCTCGGCCTGGAGCCGTGGGACATCACGCGCACCTCCGACCCCCTGGCGAAGGAGACCGGCGTACGGGACCTCCCGCGCGAGGCGACGGAGGCGGCCCGCGCCCGCTGGACCGCCCACCTGGCGGCGCACCCGAAGCTGATCCAGCGCCCGATCATCACCGCCGAGGACGGCACCGCGGTCGTGGCCCGCTCCGAGGAAGCGGTCCGCGAGGCCCTGTCCCGCAAGGGGTGACCTGCCGCCGTCCGGGCGGAGTCGCGGCAGCGGGCGCGCTCGGACGGAGGGGGGCGGGGCGGGCCATCCGGGCGCGGCGGCGGGACCGTACGGCATGGCGGGCCGCGGCGGCGGGCGCCGCGGGGGATGCTGGGGGTTCCCGCGGCAGGAGAGGTCGGCCCGTGAGCGATACGAGCCCTCAGGCGGCCCGGACCCGGCCGAGGCCGGCATCCGCCGCGACGGACGCGGACCTTCCCGCCCCCGGGGTCATCGGCATCGGACTCGCCGCGGTGCTGACGTTCGCGCTGGCCCAGGGGTCGTGGCAGTGGTTCGCCACGTTCATCGGGGTGACGCTCCTCGCGGTGATGCTCGCCTTCCAGCGACGGGCGAGGTGGTCGCCGGATCTGCGGTCGGCGTACCTGCGGGGACTCGTCGCGTACGCACTGATCGTCGGCCTGTGCGTGGCGATCGCCCTCGCGCCGCTGCTCCAGCGCCAGGCCTGGCTGTTCCCGATGCCGGGCGCCCGCAGCGACTGCAAGCTGGTGGGCCGCTACCAGGCCCTGGCGACGGAGGCCGCGCTGGGCGCCCTCGCCGGCCACGACGGCACGGCCCTGGCGTACGTACGGGACACCCAGTCCCGCAAGGCGGTCGACGAGTGCCTCTCGGCCACGACGACGCTCTGGCTCCCGCTGTACGGGGTGGGGGTGGCGGTCCTGGTCGGAACCGGAGCCTGGTTCCGCGACCGGGGGCGGGCACGGGAACGGGAACGGGAAGCGGACCGGGGCCGGCCGACGGGGGCGTCATAGCCAGCCGAGCTCGGCGAGCACTTCGGCGGCGGCCTCGTCGGCCGAGCGCGTGGTGACGTCGACGGCGAAGTCGTCGACTGCGGCCCGTTCCAGGATCCCGGCCAGTTCACCGGCCCTGGCCAGGTGCCATTGCAGCGCCTCGGGCTCGTTCTCGTGGCGGCGCGCCAGGCGCTCGCGGACCACGGGCGGATCGGCCTGGAGGCGGCACACCGAGAGCTCGGCGCCGATCGCCTCGCCGCACAGCTCGCGACCCTCCAGGTCCTCGACCACACCGGCGACGACCAGCCGGACGGCCCCGGCGGCACGGTAGTTGCCGGAGACGCTGCGGAGGTTCCTCAGCATCATGCGGAAGTTGAAGGGGTCCTGCGAGGACGCCGGCCAGGACTGGCACAGCCAGTCGAGGTCGATGACGGCGTGGGGCACACCGGCGTCGGCGAGGAGACCGCCCACGCTCTCGGCCACCGTCGTCTTGCCGACACCGACGGTGCCGTTGATCAGGAGGGCACGGGGTTCGAGAGCGCATTCGATCATGCACGTGACTGTATGGCCCAGCCCCCGCCGCGGGGATCACAGCCCCGGACGGGTCGCGGGCGCCGGGGCGGGAGGAGCACGCAGCGGTCTGGCGCGCGAGGGCGGTCCCGGTCCGCCCTTCACGTCGCCCCCACCTCTCACCCCGTAGGGTGGAC
This sequence comes from Streptomyces sp. NPDC093801, assembly GCF_040701585.1. NCBI lineage: Bacteria > Bacillati > Actinomycetota > Actinomycetes > Kitasatosporales > Streptomycetaceae > Streptomyces > Streptomyces sp. NPDC093801. The sequence continues at coordinate 84,661 of NZ_JBFBDP010000016.1, forward strand.
CCGACACCAAAGGGACAAACAGCACCAAAAGACGCTCCACTGCAAGGACCCCCCACCGTGACCGACCACCACCCCCAACAGCCCCGGCAGCCCCACGACGCCACGCCCGCCCCCGCATCCGTCCCCATCCCCCTCCCTCCGCCCCGACGCGGGGCCGACTGGATGTTCGGCGGGGTGTACGGGACCGTGCTGGCCAGTGGGCTGCTGGCCGCGCTCGATCAGCAGGGCGGGGAGTACACCCCCCTCTACGACGCCAGTTGGGTGCTCGTCACCGCCGCCGCGGCCGGGCTCGCGCACGGGTACTCGCACCACATGGCCAGCCACCGGGACGGCTCGGCGGCGCACCGGTGGCGGTTGCTGGTGCGGGCGCTGTGGAACGAGTGGCCGATGATCGCGGCCACCCTGCCCACCGTGCTCCTGCTGGTCCTCGCCGGGATCGCGCACTGGGAGTCGTACGGGGTGACGGCCGTCGGGCTCGGACTGAACACCGCGCTGCTCTTCGCCTGGGGTTCCCTGGTGGCGGTCCGGGTCGGCTACCGGCTCACGACGGCACTGCTGATCGGCCTGGCCGACGGCACGATCGGCCTGGCCATCATCGTCGCCAACGCCCTCATCAAGTAGCCGGCCGCCGCGCCGGGCGGCGGCCGGACCCCTCAGGCGACGGGTGCGGCGACCTCCGACCCGCTCAGCCGGGCCTCCGCCTCCGCCAGGACCTCCGTCAGCCGGGCCCCGAACTCCGCCCCGCGCGGGTCCGGTACGCCCGTGCGGGCGGCGGTGAGGACGGCGTCCAGGGCGCGTCCGTACGCGCCGGGCACGTCACTCCAGTCGGGCAGCCTGAAGACGCCCTCGGCCCCGCGCAGCTCCAGGCCCACCCCGGCCGCCGCGCGCGGCGCGCCCAGGCTGAGGACGGCCGTGCTGGCCGCCCCGGAGGCGTGCCGCAGCGCGAGCTGCACCAGGTCGGACGGGCCCCGGCCGGCCGTGACGGCGGTGACGTCGCCGAGGATCGGGATCAGGACGGACAGGGCGTGCGGGCCGACGTCCCACAGTCCGCCCTTGGCCTTGCGCCAGGGCGAGTCGGCGTAGGCGCTGGGCTCGCCGGCGGGCGGGAAGACCGCGCCGAGCCAGTGCGCGGAGGCGGTGAACCAGCCGCTGCGCCCGGCCTGTTCGAGGACCCACCCGGCGGTGGGTTCGGCGAAGCGGAGGGTCAGGAAGACGACGGAGGCGACCCCGTGCGCGGCGGCGGCGTCGGCCACGGCGCGGGCGTCCGCGACGGTCGTGGCGACGGGCTTGTCGAGCAGCAGGTGGCAGCCGGCCGCGGCGGCGCGTACGGCGAGGGGGGCCTGGACGTCCGGCGGCAGGGCGAAGGCCACCACGTCGCAGTCCGCGAAGAGCGCGTCGGGGTCTTCGTACACCTTCACGCCGTGCGCTCCGGCGAGCTCGGCCGCCGCTTCGGGGCGGCGGCCCCATACGCCGGTGAAGTCGGAGCCGGCGTGGGCGGCGAGGGCGGGGGCGTGGGTGCGGCGGGCCCAGGGGCCCGTGCCCAGCAGGCCGACGCGGGGGCGGCGGTTCCCGGAGGCCCGCTCGGAGCCCCCACCGGAAGAGTTCAAATCGTACGAAATGCTCACCTGCTCAGTCTGCCCCACCCGGACGGGCGTGCGGCCGTCGACCCGCACAAGCCACCCGACCTGCGGCGCAAACCCCCGTAACGGGGTCTCGGACCACGGCGCGTCGGTCCGCATCCCGTGGCAGGTGGAGAAGGACGGCAAGGGGTACATCGAGGACGGCCTGGTCCGACCCGGGCCGCGGCGCACTGTCAGTGCCGCCTGCCACCCTGGGGGCATGAACCCCGTCACCACGCGGCCGGCTCCCGTCGGGCCGACGATCCGCGTCCACACCGAGTCCGACGAGTCCCACGACCTGCACGGCTCCGAGGCCGTGGAGTTCCCCGTGGAGGAGGTGGAACCGCTCGACCCGGAGGTGGAGGAGGAGCTGGCCGAGGCCGTGCGGGGGTGGCTGCTCTGCGGGTACGAGGGCCGGGCGCAGCTCACCGAGGACGCCGAGGAGTACCTGGTGGACGGCGACGAGCGGCCGGTGTCACGGGCCCAGGCCGCGCAGCCGGTCGACCGGCTGTGGCGGGAGCGGGTCGCCGAGCAGGCCGGCTGGGTGGACGAGACCGACCCGGAGCGGCTGGCCCGGGCCTTCGGCGTGCTCGACGCGGCGGGGATCACCGCGCGGGAGAACTTCACCTGCTGCCGCAGCTGCGGCCTCGGGGAGATATGGGCCGCCGGCGCGGAGGACGCGCGGGGGTTCGTCTTCTTCCACGCGCAGGGCACCGAGGGCGCGGCCGCGGGCGGGGACCTCTTCCTGCTGTACGGGGGCTTCGAGCCGGACGAGGCGCTGACCGCGTCCGTGGGGCGTGAGGTGGTGGCGGCGCTGGAGGGCGCGGGGCTGGCGTGGACGTGGAACGGATCCGCCCACGATGCGATACGGGTGACCGGACTGGACTGGCGGAAGCGGCTTTGCTCCTGACGGTTTGTCGGGATTGTTGCGGCCTGACGAAGGCTTGACGGCGGAATATGAGATTCCGATCCACGGAGTGAGACGAAGCCTGCCTCGGGCCCGTTGTTTCTGCTTCAATGGCGCCCATGGCCAGCCACTCGTACACCCCGACAGGTCGCAGCGACCTGGAGCCGTTCTGGCCGTCCCGTCAGGACCACGATTTCGACCGGGTGTGTCGCCGCGCCGAGAACGCGCCGGCCCTCTAAAGCCTTCCGGGACCTCTCACCAGACCCGCCCGGGGCCTTCGGTCTGCGCGGTACGCAACGACTACGTGCACACGCACACGTGCCCATGCACACGTACGTCTTCTGCCGACCACTCCGCGTGAAAGAGCTGACCACTCATGGCGAACACCCGCTCCCTCGCTTCCGCCGCCTCCGCTGCGACCTCCACTCCCCAGGCCTTCCCGCCCGCGCGCCACCGGCTGCGGGCCGTGGAGCGGGACGAGGTGGCCCGGGTGGTGGACCTGCTCCCGCCGGGCGCCACCTGGCTGCCCGCGCCCCAGCACGCCGTTCCCGCGCTGCCGGGCCGGCCGCCGATGGTCGGCTACCTGGTCCTCGTACCGGCCGACCAGCAGCCGGTCGCCTTCGCCCCGCAGTCCGTTCCCGTACCGGGGCCGGTCCCGCCCGTCCAGCCTGCGGCCCCGTCCTCGACGACGACCGGAGACGCCCTCGTGCGGATCGACACCGCGCGGCGCACGGCGGAGGTCGACGGCGAGCCGATGGACCTCACCTACCTGGAGTTCGAGCTGCTCGCCCATCTGGTGGCCCACCCGCACCGGGTGCACAGCCGGGACCAGCTGGTGACGACGGTGTGGGGCTACGGCCACGTCGGCGACGGCCGGACGGTCGACGTCCACATCGCCCGCCTGCGCCGCAAGCTGGGCGCGGCGCACCGCGGCGCGATCCAGACCGTCCGCCGCGTGGGGTACAAGTACACGCCGTGACCGGGCGGCGGCGGGCCCGGGCGCACAGCGGTGCGCCCGGGCCCGCCGCCGTCGCTAGGCGGCCCGGGCCGCCCGCCTGCGGGCGACGAGGCCGAGGGCCGCGTCCACCACGAGGAAGGCCAGCAGGCTGATCCCCAGCAGCGGGACGAACCATCCGACCAGCGCGGTCACGCAGGCGACCGGCAGCAGTACGGTCACCGGCAGCCTGCGCCAGGCCCCGCGCGGCTGGGCGCGGCCGACCGAGAGGGTGCGCTCCTTGGTGGGCCGGCGCATCCACCACATCCGGTAGCCCCAGACGATCAGGAACATCACCGCGACGGCGAGCGCGGCCAGCGCGATCTGGTTGGCGATCCCGAAGGTCAGACCCATGTGCAGGTCGATGCCGAACCGGGTCAGCTTCGCGAGCAGCGGGTAGTCGGCGAAGCGGAGCTCGTCCATGACCCGGCCGTCGGCGGGGTCGACGGCGACCGCGTCCAGGTGCACCGGCAGGGTCTTGTCTGCCTCCTTGACCACGTAGCCCTTGCCCTTGGCGGGCAGGGTGACGCGCAGGCTCTCGGTGACGCCGGCGGCCCGGGCGGCGGCGACGGCCTTGTCGATGCCCATGTCGGCGGCGGGCATCGGCATGGACATCTCCGTGCCGTCGGGCATGACGTGCCCGGCGTGCTCGTCGCCGCCGTCGGCGGCTCCGGCGCCCGGCTTCAGCGTGGCGGCGACGGAGGGGGTGGCCCCGCCGAGCCGGTCCTGGAGCTCCCCGATGTTCTCACCGGCGTACTTCGACCAGGTGAGGCCGGTCGCGGAGAGGCCGACGAGGCCGACGGCGGCCCAGAGGCCGATGCTGCCGTGCCAGGACAGGGTCTTGCGGCGGCCGGTGGCCTTGCGGTCGGGAAGGACCAGCGCGGCCCTGCGGGTGCGGCGGCGGCCGATCCACAGGGCGAGGCCGCCCAGGGTGACCACCCAGAGCCAGCTGGCGGCGAGTTCGCTGTAGTTCCGGCCGAACTCCCCGAGCTGGAGGCTGGCGTGGAACTCGCTCAGCCAGGCCCGCAGGGGCAGCGCGTCACCGCTGGTGGTGAGCTGCCCGCGGACCTCGGCGGTGTAGGGGTCGACGAAGACGGTGCGGGTCTCGCCCTCCGGCAGGCCCGGATCCTCCATGATCACCCGGGTGGTGGCGTCGGCCTCGGGCGCGGGCCACACGCCGACGACCTTGCCCTGCGGCTCGGCTGACTTGGCGGCCTTCACCTGGGTGCTGAGGGGGACGGCGGCCTCGCCGACCCGGTCGACGGTCAGTTCGTGGGAGTAGAGGATGCGCTCGGCCTGCCAGGATCCGGCGTACAGCAGGCCGGTGGCGGCGGCGAGGAAGAGGACCGGGGCGATGAGCAGCCCGGCGTAGAAGTGCAGGCGCAGGAGCAGCGGCCGCAGGGCGGCCCAGCCGCCGGGGCGGCCTGCTCCGGTGTTCTCGGGCGCGGATGCGGTGTCGGCGTCCCGCGCGGGGGCGTCCGTGAGGTCGTCAAGGGACATGTCGGTCCTGGGTTCGGTGGAACGGAGGATCGGCCCCCGGCTCCGCCGCGCCCTCACCGAAGGAGGGTGCGCCGGTCAGACGGCGCGGGCAGGAAGCGGCCGGGGGGCCGTGGTGCGGGTGTTCCACCGGAGGGGCGGGCCGCGGCGGACGGCCGTGTGGGCGTGCACGGCTCCGCGCAGGCGGCGCGGCCGCTCGTACGAGGGGCGCTGCGCGGGCGGGCCGGGCACGGGGACCGGCCGGGTGCGGAGCAGGGCGAGGACGCGGGCGAGCGGCCGGGCGGCCAGCAGGGCGGTGGCCCCGAGGGCCCCGGCCAGCCGGAACACGGCGGCCTCGCCCCGGGCGAGCCAGAGGGCGCAGAACAGGCCGGCGAGCAGGTGCGCGGCGACCATCCCGAGGCCGCCGTGCCCGGCCGTGCCGAGCAGATCGGCGAGAGCGCCGCCGATGCCGTCGGGCATCGCGGACATCGAGCCGGTCCCGTCGGCCATGCCGGTCACGGAGCCCAGCCCGTCGGCCACACCGGAGGCGTGGACCATTCCGGAATGCGCCATGCCGGAGTGGGCCGTCCCGGCCGCGGAACCCAGACCGTCCGCCATACCCGAGGCGTGGACCATCCCGGCGTCGGCCATCCCGGTCGCGGAACCCAGGCCGTCCGCCATACCCGAGGCGTGGACCATCCCGGCGTCGGCCATCCCGGTCGCGGAACCCAGGCCGTCGGCCATGCCGGAGGCGTCGGCCATCCCGGTCGCGGAACCCAGACCGTCGGCCATACCGGAGGCATCGGCCATCCCGGTCGCGGAACCCAGGCCGTCGGCCATACCGGAGGCGGGGGGCATCCCGGTCGCGGAACCCAGGCCGTCGGCCATGCCGGAGGCGTGGGGCATCCCGGAGTGGGGCGGGCCCGTGCCGGAGGCGGCCGGGCCGGCGGGGTGCGCCATGACGGCCGGGTCGTGCGGCCCCGCGGCGCGGGCCGCCCGGGCACCGTCCGCCGCGCCGGAGGCGGGGGTCGTCCCGCCGCCGACGGCGGGGTGCGTCCCCGACGGACCGGTGCCCATGGGCACGCCCGGCACCGGGTGGTGATCCGCCATCGGGGCGGAGCCGTGGCCCTGGCCGGCGGAGAACGCGAGGTGCAGCCCCGCCTGTACCGCCAGCAGCGCCGCCGTGATGCCCAGCGGGCCGCGGCGACGGCCAGCGGCCGTCCAGGCGAGGGCGGCGGTCACCGCGAAGGCCCCCAGGAGCAGGCCCGGGGGGATACCGGTGCCCGACATGTGCGCGTGCCCCACGGCGGCCAGCGCCACGCAGACCGCCGCGAACATCGCGGCGCGCGGGGCGCGCATCGGCACGCGGGGGCGGGATTCAGGCATGTCCCGGTCATGCTCTCACGGGGCCCGGCGCCGTGCGCTCCAGGGCCGTATCCGATCATGGACGGGTGAATCGACTGCTGCGGTCATGGTCCTCGCTCCCCCTGGGCCCGCTGGGCGCGCTCTACACCGGCGGGGTCCAGCTCGGGGCCCACGCCCTGGGGCGGCTGGCCCCGGCCGACCGGGAGCGGATGCTGCGCGACTGCTCGACCAACGTCGACAACCTCGACGGCGGCCGCTGGGAGACCCTGCTGAGCAGCGCGCTCGTCGTCGAGGAGCCGATGCCGCTGCCGTACGCCCTGCTGCTGGTCGCGGTGCTCGGCTACGCGGAGTACGCGTACGGGGCCTGGTGGACGGCCGCGGTCTTCCTCTTCGGGCACGCCTCGGCGACGCTCCTCGTCTACGGGGTGCTGCGCCGCACGGCCGACCGTGAGACCCGCCGGGCCCTGGACGTCGGCACGAGCTACGGGTTCAACGCCGTCCTCGGCGCGCTGACCTCGGCCCTGCCGCGCGGGGCCGTGCGCACGACGGCCCGGGCCGGGCTGCTGGCGCTCGCGGTGCGGCCGGTGCTGCGGCGGGAGCGGACCTTCACCGACGCCGGGCACCTCGTGGCGCTGGGTCTCGGGATCGGGGTCTCGTTCGCCGTCGATTGTCTTTCCGGATCAAACCATCGGAAAATCGCTCATATCTGAGCATGGGTGCGACAGCGGCCGCCACCGCGTCGCGCCCACGTACGACCCGCACGACCGCTTGACACGAGTCACCTCACCCCGCCGGGCCGGGCCTTCCCGCCCCGCGCGCAGAAAAGAGCCGGAGCCGCCACGATGACCGCCACGCCCTCGACCACCGTCGCCAACCTCCGGGACCTCGGTGGCACCCCGCTCGCCGGCGGCCGCACCGTCCGTCCGGGGCTTGTCCTGCGCTCGGGCGCCCTCGACCGGCTCGACCTCGACGCCGACCCGGCGGTGGCCGCGCTGGGCCTGCGCACCGTCATCGACCTGCGCAGCGACGCCGAGCGCGCCGACCACCCGGACCTGATACCGGACGGCGTCCGCCTGCTGGTGCGCGACGTCCTGGCGGACAAGATCAGCGACGGCCGGATGCCCGCCGCCTCGCAGCTCAAGGACCTCCTCGCCGACCCGGCGGTGGCCGAGGAGCACCTGGGCGGGGGCAGGGCACAGGTCCTGTTCGGCTCGGTCTACCGGTCCTTCGTCGCCACCGGCTCCGCACACGCCGCGTACCGCACGCTGCTGACCGAGGCCGCCGACGCACAGGCGGGCCCGCTGCTGTTCCACTGCACGGCCGGCAAGGACCGTACGGGCTGGGGTGCGACGGTGCTGCTGTCGCTGCTCGGCGCCGACGACGACACCCTGATGGGCGAGTACCTGTCGGTGAACCCGGCGGTGAAGGCGGCCTTCGCCCCGATGATCGAGGGCTTCACCGTCGCCGGCGGGGACCCGGACATCGCGCTGGCGCTGATCGGGGTGTTCCCCGCGTACCTGGAGGCCGGCCTGGACGAGGTCCGGGTCCGCTACGGGTCGATGGAGAAGTACGTCCGCGAGGGCCTGGGCGTCCCGGACGAGACGGTCGCGGCCCTGCGCGCCCGGCTCGTCGCCTGACCGGCCGGAGCGGCCGGAGCGGCCGGAGCGGCCGGAGCGGCCGGAGCGGCCCGTGGTCCGACCGGCCGAACCGGCCCGGCGTCACGCCCGGAGCGCCCGGTTCGTCCGAACGTGTGCGCTGGTGCGGGTGACCATCCCACCATTCGCTCGTTCTGCTGAACGTGACTGCGCCGGATACCGCCACCCGCCCCCTGCCCCCCGACGTCGAGCAGGCCGAGGCCGCCATCGTCGAGCACTACCCGCGGCTGGTGCGGCTCGCCTACCTGGTGCTGCCACCCGCCCTCGGGCGCAACCGGCGGGTGCTCACCGCCCACTCGCTGACCCAGCGCGCCCTGCCGCGCGGGCGGCGGGCCGCCGACGCCGGGGCGGTGCAGGGCGGGGTGCCGGCGCAGCGGGACGGCCTGGGCGGGGCCGATTCCGGATACGGGTACGTGCGGCTGCGCGTGCTGCGCTCCGCCCTGGAGGCGGGGGTGCCGCTGACCTTCCGGGCGCTTCCGCTGCGCGGGCAGCTGCCCGCGCTGCTGCCTCAGGTGTGGGGGCTGCGGCTGTTCCCGCGGGCGGGCGGGGCCGAGGAGCTGGCCCTGGACCAGTGGCTGGCCACGCTGAACGGCCCCGGCCGGGCGGCGTGCGTCCTGCGGGCGCTGGAGGGGCTGGCGGAGCCGGACGTGCTGCGGGTGCTCGCCGAGGCCGGGGTGGCCGACCCGGCGGCGGCGGTAGCGGAGTCCGGGGACCCGGCGCACGACGCCCTGTTCGCCTCCCCCGAGTTCGACCCGTGCGTGCTCCAGGCCCGGCCCACCGACCTGCTGCGCCGCCGGCGCCTCGCGCGGGCGGCCGTGGCCGGGGCGGCCGCCCTCGCGGTGTGCGGGGCGCTGCTGGCGATCCCGGGCGGCGGCTGGGGCGCGGACGGGCCCGCCGCCCCGCCGTACGCGCGCAACGCGGTGGCGGAGCAGGCCCTGGACCCCGGCCAGCTGGTGCGGGTCGCACCGACGGTGTGGCGCACGTCCTCCCGTACGGACTACTCCGCGTGGCCGGCGCGCGGCGACCGGGCCGGGGACACCGCGCTGCTGCGGCGGGCGCTGGCCGTGTGGGCCCGCCCCGGCGCGTCGGTGGTGGTCTCGGCCACCCCCGGCACCCCGTCGGGGCCGCCGATGGGTCCGCCCCAGCTGCTGTTCGCGGGCACCGTCGACCAGGCGGTGGTGGTGCTCCTGTACGACGGGCTGCGCGTGGTGCGGTACGCCGAGCCGCGCAACGGGACGGCCGGCGCGGCCCTGGACTTCGCGCGGACCGACGGGGCGACGGCGGACACCGCGACCGCGCTGGTGCTCAGCCGGGTCGACGGCAACGTCCGCTATCTGACGGCCCCCTGGGTGACCGCGGCCGCCGTGCGCGACCTGCTGAAGCCCGGTGACGGGCCGTCCGCGCTGAAGCTCGGCCCGGACGGGCTCACCCCGCCGGTCCTGGGTCCCGCGGCGAACGGCGAGTGCACCGGCTGGAACGCGCTGGCCCTGACCGGCGACGGGGCCACCCGGCTGGTCACCGACCTGGGCGAGCTGACCCCGGCCCGGCTGACCTCGGGCGCACCGGGTGCCGCGCGGGACGTGACGGAGGCGGCGGAGCTCGGCGAGTGGTCGAAGACCGCGTGCCTGCTGCCGTCGGTGCGCTCGCACGGGGTGCGTTCCGTCAACGCGTGGACGTACGCGAAGCAGCCGCTGCCGGAGGGCGACGGGGCGGCGACCTGGCTGTGCAGCCGGGCGGAGACCTGGCGGGGGACGGCGGACCGGGTGCAGGTCCAGTTCCTCGCTCCCGGGGCCGCGCTGGCGGCGCAGGCGGCCAAGGCGGAGGGCTCCCCGGCGTGCGGGGCCCGGGAGCCGCGGGTGCTGGCCGGGGTGCTGTGGAAGTCCCGGGCGGGGCAGTGGTACGTCCTGGCGGCGGGCAGCGCGCAGTTCGCCTCCGTGACGGCGACGGGCGGCGGGGTGAACGGCAGCGCGAACGGCAACCGGCTGGCCGTGAAGGCGCCGGAGGGCGCCCAGGTGGACCTGTCGGGGAAGCTGACGGACGGGAGCAGGGCCGGGGCGCTCCGCTAGTTCCACGGGCCCGCAGGGCTGGGGGGAGGCGCGTGCGCCGCCGAGGGAGCGCCGATTCGGTGGTGCCGAGGGGTTTTCCTCGACCGTACCCCTCAGTACATTGACGCCATGTCTAATACGCCGCTCGTGCCCGCCCCCGTGGCGTCGGAACACATGGACCTCCATGCGCGGAACGTCTCCTTCTCCTGGGACGGCACCCCGCTGCACTGGCTGCCCGGCGAGCCCTTCGCCGGGCACACCATCAACGTGCTGCACCTGCTGCTGCCCGCCGGCGAGCACTGGTTCGTGCACGTCTACAAGCAGGTGCTCCCGCACATCACGGACGAGCGGCTGCGGGCGGACGTCCTCGGGTTCATCGGGCAGGAGGCCATGCACGCCGCCGCCCACGACGACGTGCTCCCCCACCTCAAGCGCCTCGGCCTGGACCCGACCCCCTACACGGCGCAGGTCGACTGGCTCTTCGAGAAGCTCCTCGGCGACCGCACCCTGCCGCCCGGCCGGGCCCGGAAGTGGTGGCTGATGGAGCGCGTCGCGATGATCGCGGCGATCGAGCACTACACGGCCTTCCTCGGCGACTGGGTGCTCAACGCGCGGGAACTGGACCGGCGCGGCGCCGACCCGATGATGCTGGACCTGCTGCGCTGGCACGGAGCCGAGGAGGTCGAGCACCGCTCCGTGGCCTTCGACCTCTTCATGCACGTGGACGGCAGCTACCGCCGCCGGGCCCGGACCTGGGCCACCGCCTTCACCGCCCTGGTCTTCCTCTGGCAGCGCGGCGCCCGCTTCTTCATGGAGAACGACCCCCTGCGGCCCGGCGCCAAGGCCTCCCTCGGCCAGTTCGTCCGGGCGGGCCGCAAGGGGGTCCTCCCCTCGACGGGGGCGATGGCCCGGTCGATCCCCACCTACCTCTCGCGCACCTACCACCCCTCCCAGGAGGGTTCCACCGCCCAGGCGGTGGCCTACCTGGCCTCCTCCCCCGGCGCCAACGGCGGGGTGCGGCCGTGAGGCGGGCCCTGGCCGTGACGGCGGTGGCGGGAGCCGCCGTGCTGACCCGGCGGGCGCTGCGCAGGCGCATCGGCCGCTCCCCCCTGTGGCCGCTCCCCGCCCTGGAGGACCCGGTCTCGGGCCACTCCCCGCGCCGCTGGCTGCGCACCCGGATCGTCTCGCGCACGGAGCCGGCCGAGGGGGTGCTCCGGCTGGTGCTGGAATCCGACGAGCTGCCCGCCTGGACCCCGGGCGCCCACGTCGACGTACGGCTGCCGTCGGGGCTGGTGCGCCAGTACTCGTTGTGCGGGGACCCGGCCGACTCCGGCCGCTACACGATCGCGGTCCGGCTGGTCGAGGACGGGCGCGGGGGCTCCCGCGAGGCGCACGCCCAGCTGGTGGAGGGCGCCGAACCGGACGTGCGGGCGCCGCGCAACAGGTTCCCGCTGCTGCCCGCCCCCGCCTACGCCTTCGTCGCCGGCGGCATCGGGATCACCCCGGTCCTGCCCATGCTCCGCGCCGCGACGGCGGCGGGCGCCGACTGGACCCTCCTGTACGGGGGCCGTTCGCGCGCCTCGATGCCGTTCCTTCCCGAACTCGCCGTCTACGGGGACCGGGTGACGGTCGTCGCGCAGGACGAGGCGGGCCTGCCCGACCTGGCCCCGCTGGCCGGGCTCCGGCCGGGGACCCTGGTCTACTGCTGCGGGCCGGACCCGCTGATGCGGGCGGTGCGGGAGGCGGCCCCCGACCCGTCGGCGGTGCACCTGGAGCGGTTCGGCGCGGCGGTCACCGGCCCCGCGCGGGCCTTCACCGCCGAACTCGCGCGCTCGGGCCGCGTGGTGGAGGTCGCGGCCGGCGAGTCGGCCCTGAGCGCGGTGCGCCGGGTCCTGCCCGACACCCCCTACTCCTGCGAGCAGGGCTTCTGCGGGACCTGCCGGCACCGGGTCCTGGCGGGCGCGGTCGACCACCGCGACGACCTCCTGACGGACGAGGAGCGCGCGGAGTCGATGCTGCTGTGCGTCTCCCGCGCCGCCTCGGACCGGATCACGCTGGACCTGTAGCCGCCGACCGCCCCGCCCCGTCGCTCCGTTCGGCCCGGACGGGCCGTCGAAGTAGGGTGTCGGCATGACGACCGGGGTGCGGCGCAGGATGGGTGTCGAGGAGCGGCGGCAGCAGCTGATCGGGGTTGCCCTGGAGCTGTTCAGCCACCGCTCCCCCGACGACGTGTCGATCGACGAGATCGCGGCGGCGGCCGGGATATCCCGGCCGCTGGTCTACCACTACTTCCCCGGCAAGCTGAGCCTGTACGAGGCCGCGCTGCGGCGGGCCGCCGACGAGCTGGCCGAGCGGTTCGTCGAGCCGCAGGACGGTCCGCTCGGGGCCCGGCTGCTGCGGGTGATGGGCCGCTACTTCGCGTTCGTCGACGAACACGGGCCCGGATTCTCGGCGTTGCTGCGCGGCGGTCCGCCCGCGGGCAGCAGCCGGGCCAACGCGATGATCGACGAGGTGCGGCAGGCGGCGTACGAGCAGATCCTGCTGCACATCGGCGTCCAGCACCCCCCGGCCCGCCTGGAGCTCGTGGTGCGGTCCTGGGTGTCGCTGGCCGAGTCGACGGCGCTGCTGTGGCTGGACGGGCGGCGGATCCCGCGGGCCGAACTGGAGCTCCAGCTGGTGCACGACTTCGCGGCGCTGGCCGCCGTGAGCGCGGCGTACGACGCGGAGATGGCGGGGATCCTCGTACGGATCCTGGCGGGCGAGCCGGCCGACGGGCCGTTCGGTGAGCTGGTCGGGAGGCTGGCGGCCCTGGTGCCGGGGCCGCGCGAGGACGGGTGAGCGTTCCCCGCGGGCTTCCGGGGGCGGGTGGGACCGGGCCGCGCGGCTGGCGATAATGCCCGCGTGATCATTGACGACGGGATCGTGTTCCGGGCGGCCGAGGAGAAGGACGCCGGAATCCTGGTGAAGCTGTACGACCAGGCCGCCCGGTGGATGCGCAAGCAGGGCATCGACCAGTGGAAGCCGGGCGAGAAGGACGCCGCGCACTTCCGCGCGAAGATGCGCGACGGGGAGGTGTGGCTCGCCGCGGACCCCGACGGACAGGTGGTCGGGGCGTACGAACTGTGGTGGTCCGACGAGGAGGCCTGGGGGGTCCAGCCGCCGGTCGCGGGCTATGTGCACCGGCTGATGGTGGACCGTGAGACGGCCGCTCCGGGCGCGGGGCTGCGGATCCTCGAACACGCCGAGCGGCGGATCGCCCGGACCGGGCGGGAGCGGGCGCGGCTGGACTGCGTGTCCACGAACCCGCGGCTGCTGGCGTACTACCAGGGCGCGGGCTACCGGGTGGTGGGGGAGTTCCCGTCGAAGCAGGGCCAGGACGGCCGGGTGTACGGCGTGATCCTGCTGGAGCGGCGCCTGGACGTCTGAGGCGGTCGGCAGGGGGCGGCACGGCACGGCCGCGGGCCGCAAGCCCGCCGCGCACGCCATGCCGGGGCGGCTCTCGGCCGTCCGCACGGGGACCGGTTGCCCGGCTTCCCGGCCCGCCGGTACTGATGGTCGCGACCAGTCGGTACCAGGAGGGGAACACCATGAGGATTTCCATGAGCAGGTCCGCGAGCGTCGTCTTGGGGCTGGCGCTGGCGGGCGTTCTGGGGGCCACCGGCACGGCCGGGGCCCAGGCGCGGCCGTCGGCGCCGGCCGGGGGCGGTGCGGTGGCCGAGGCTCCGGCCTCGGTGGTCGCGGACGTCCGGGCGGCGGCCGCCCGACAGCACGCGCTCGCACCCGCCGCGCGGGTGGTCTGCTACGCCGCCCACGTGCAGGACATCGGCTGGCAGTCGGCGGTGTGCGACGGCGCCGTGGCCGGCACCACCGGGCAGTCCCGCCGGATGGAGGCCCTGACCGTCGCGACCAGCGGGACGGGCGGGATCTGCGCCAACGCCCACCTGGCCGACATCGGCTGGCAGGGCTGGCGGTGTGCGGGCGACGGCACGGCGGTGACGGTCGGCACCACCGGCCAGTCCCGGCGGATGGAGGCGCTGGGCCTCCAGGTCGGCAACGGCAGCGTGGCGGCGCAGGCGCACGTGGCCGACCTCGGCTGGCTGAACGCGCTGAACGGGAACCCGGTGTACGTGGGCACGACCGGGCAGTCCCGGCGGATGGAAGCCGTCCGCGTCTGGGTCTGATCCGGACGTGACGTGACGGGGTGGTGCCGGACCGCGGCCGGCACCACCCCGTCTGCGGGCGGCCGCGTCAGGACCGCTTGAACACCGCGACCGTGCGCGCCGGGGTGGTGAACTCCCCCGTCGCCCGGTCGTAGGCCGACGCCTTGACCGCCGGGTCCGAGCCGCCCGCCTGGACCGGGTGCAGGGCGTAGCCGGTGCCGGCGAGGGCGGGGACGCGCTGGGCCTGGGCGGTGGGGGTGGCGTTGAAGACCACCACCAGGTCGCCGAGGGCCATGGTGATGACGCCGGGTGTCTCGTCCCGGCCCGAGAGCGGGAAGGACAGGCGTTCCTGGACCGCCTGGGCGGTGGTGAGGGCGAAGGCGGGTTCGGTCGTACGGATCCGCAGCAGGTCGCGGTAGGCGGCCGAGGCGCCGTCGATCTCCGCGCAGCCGGGGACCGGGCCGTTCAGCAGGGGCTTGGCGTAGGGCCACTTGGCGCGGTTGTCGGCGGCCGGGGGCAGGCCGCGGCCGAAGCCGTTGCCGTCCCGGCAGTCCCAGTGCAGGGCGTTGAACCAGTCGCCGCTGTCGAAGGAGTTGCGGTCGAGGGACTTCGAGCGGAGCAGGTCGCTGCCCGCCTGGGAGAGGGCGGGGCCCTGGGAGAGGGCGGCCGTGGCCATGGCGAGGACCTGCATGCGGGCCCGGTCGGCGGTGGGGGTGCCGGCGGGGAGCTTGTAGGCCAGGGCGTCGTACAGGGACTCGTTGTCGTGGGCGTCCGCGTAGGCGAGGGCGTCGCCGGGGGCGGCCGCGTAGCCGGCGGGGGCGCCGTTGTAGTCGAGCTCGGAGCCCTTGGTGCGGCGGCCGGTGGAGTCGGTGAAGGTGTACGGGGCCAGGTTGCCGGTCAGGCCGACCTTGAGCAGGTCCTGGTCGTGCAGCAGGCGGGCGCGCTGCTCGGCCGGGGTGCCGTTGGCCGGGGAGCCGTTGGGGTCGGTGAACAGGCCGGTGGCGAAGCCCTGGACGCGCGGGTCCTCGTCGAAGGGGCCGCCGCCGCGCACGGCGTCGCGGGCGCGGTCGGAGAAGGTGGCGATGCCGGTGCCGGCCATGTTCTTCTGCGTGGCCTGGACGAAGCGGGCGTCGTCGGCGACCTCTCCGAAGTTCCAGCCCTCCCCGTAGAGGACGATCTTCTTCCCGTCGACCCCGTCCTTGGCGGGGGTCAGCTCGTCGAGGGCCTTGCGGACGGCGAGGACGTTGTCCTTCGGGTGGTGGCCCATGAGGTCGAAGCGGAAGCCGTCGACCTTGTACTGCTTGGCCCAGGTGACGACGGAGTCCACGACGAGGCGGCCCATCATCGCGTTCTCGGGGGCGGTGTTGGAGCAGCAGGTGGAGGTGGCGACGCTGCCGTCGGCGAGGAGGCGCTGGTAGTAGCCGGGGACGATGCGGTCCAGGACGGACCCCTCGGCCTGCCCGGAGGCGACGGTGTGGTTGTAGACCACGTCCATCACGGTGCGCAGGCCCGCTCCGCCCAGGGCCTGGACCATTCTGCGGAACTCGACGGTGCGGGCGGTTCCGTTCGGGTCGCTGGCGTAGGAGCCCTCGGGGACGGTGTAGTGCAGCGGGTCGTAGCCCCAGTTGAAGCCGTCCTTGGCGGCGGCCGCCGCCACGCAGGCCTGCTGGGCCTCGGAGTCGGGGGCGTGGGCCTTCAGGTCGCAGGCGGGTGCGGTGCGGTCCTTCGGGTCCTCCGGGACGGTCCCGAAGTCGAAGGCCGGGAGCAGGTGGACGTACGAGGTGCCGGCGGCGGCCAGCTCGCGCAGGTGGCGCATGCCGGCGGAGTCGGTGTCGGTGAAGGCGAGGTACTGGCCGGGGTGCCTGCTGGTGGCGTCCGCGATGGAGAAGTCGCGGATGTGCAGCTCCTGGATCTGGGCGCTGTTGAAGGGGACGGGGGCGGGCTTGCGCAGGTCGCGCCAGCCGGGCGGGGCGAGTTTCGGGTCGGCCAGGTCGACGGCCAGGCTGTACGCGGAGTCGGTGGTCAGGGCGGTGGAGTAGGGGTCGGTGACCAGGTTGCGGACGATCCGGCGGGTGCTGGGCGCCCAGACGGTGACGGCGTAGCGGTAGGGCTTGCCGGTCCAGGAGCGTTCTCCGCGCACCGACCAGACGCCGGTGGCGTCGTCGCGGTGCATGGGCACGGTGCGGCCGTCGAGTTCGAGCTCGACCTGGCGGGCGGTGGGGGCCCAGACGGAGAGGGTGGGGCGGCCGTCCTTGAAGACGGGGCCGAGGGGGGTGCTCTTCGCCCGGTCGGCGTAGAGGTCGTCCAGGACGCCGGCGAGCTGGACTCCGGTGGCGGCGAGGACGGCCCCGTTGGCCGCGCGGGCGCTCGCGACGAGCTGGCCGCGCAGGCCTTCGCGGACCCGGTCGCGGTCGCGGGGGTCGACGGTGAAGGCCGTGTACGAGGCCAGGTGCGGGAACTTCTGCTTCTGGGCGGCGGCGAGTTCGGAGCGGGTCAGCCGCAGCCACGGGGCGCCGGCTTCGTGCAGGACGCCGGCTTCGGCGGTGATCCTGCCGTCGCGGGAGGCGAGGAGCTGGACGGAGGCGGCGGCCGCCGGGGCGTTCCAGGCGAGGGTGTCGCGGTCGATCCAGACGGCCTGGGCCTTGGTGAGGTCGAGGGCGGCGCCGGATCCGGCGGGCTGCGGGAGGAGGTACTTCTCGCGGCCGCCGAGCATCCACACCTCGTGGCCGGTCGCCTTGAGGTCGAGGGACTGGTCGGCGGGGAGGTCCTTCTCGTCGCCCTTGTGGAGGATGTAGCTCAGGCTGCTCGCGCCGGGGGCGAGGGGGACCTCGTAGACGGCGCCGTAGGAGTCGGTGCGGGCGGGGAGCAGGGGCTTGGACCAGTCGGTGGGGGCGGCGGCACCGGTCCACACGTGCAGGCCCCAGCCGTCGTAGGCGCCGTCGGGGCGCTGGTAGTGGAGGACGGCCTTGGCCTGGTCCTGCGGCGGGTAGGCGGGCCGGTCGGTGCGGGCGGGCTCCTTGCCCTGCTCCAGCCAGACCTCGCCGGTGCGGGTGAGGTCGAGGGTGCGGTCGGCGGGGACGTCCTTCGTGCCGTCCTTGTCGATGACGAGGTAGCCGAGGGTGGTGGCGCCGGGCTTCAGGCGGACGTGGGCGAAGGCGCCGTAGGCGTCGCGGCCGGTGAAGGGGTGCCCCTGCGGCCAGGGGGTGGCCTCTCCGTCGGCGAGGTCGCCCCAGGCGTAGAGGCGCCAGTCGGCGTAGTCGCCGTCGGGGCGGTTGTAGTGGACGACGGCGTAGTCCCGCTGGGTGGCGGTGGGGGGCGTGGGCGGCGGGGTCTGCCCGGCGGTGGTCCCGGCCAGGGCGGAGGCGGTGCGGCCCGTGGAGTCGACGGCCACGGCCTTGTAGCGCAGGGCGGTGCCGGCCGGGGTGGTGGCGTCGACGGTCTGGGTGACCTTGTAGGGGGCGTGGTCGGCGGAGCCGAGGACCTTCCAGGGGCCGGTGCCGGTTTGTGCGGCGAAGACGACCCGGGTCAGCGCGCCGGGGCCGCCTGCGGGGACGTCGGCGGAGAGCTCGACGGTGCCGGTGGCGCCGGGGGCCGGGGGCCGCAGGGTGAGGGCGGGTCCGGTGGTGGGGGCGGGGAGGGGGGCGGTGCCCTGGAGGACGAGGGTGGCGAGGGCGGGGACGGTGACGGTGAGCTTGCCGTCCGGGGAGGCGGTGGTCAGGCCCGTGGCGTACACGGCGCCCGGGTCGGCGGTGGCGCCGGTGGTGGCGGGGCCGCCGTGGAGGGTGCGGTACCGGGCGCCGGCGGGGGCGTCGATCCGCACGGTCTTCGGCTCGGTGCCGTTGTTGGCGGCGACCAGGTATTCGGTGCGGGCCTTGGGGTCGGTGCGGGCGAAGGCGTAGACGCCGCCGTCGGAGAGGCGCTCGCTCTGGATGCCGTCGCGCAGGGCCGGGTGGTCCTTCACCAGCTTCGAGAGGGCGCTGATCTGCCGGTAGAGGGGGTGCTGCGTGTCGTAGGCGTCGCTCGCCGCGGTGCGGGGGGTGCCCAGTTCGTCGTCGTCGAGGTAGTCGGCGATGCGGGTCGCGAAGAGGGGCTGGCGGGCGTCCTTGTCGCCGCCGGAGCCGGTGAAGCCCTGCTCGTCGCCGGAGTACACGACGGGGTTGCCGCGGGAGAGGAACATCAGCTCGTTGGCGAGCCGGTAGCGGTCCAGCAGCTCGGGCTCGCCCGCGCCGGGGCGGTCCTGCTTCAGGAAGGAGCCGAAGCGGCCCATGTCGTGGTTGCCGAGGAAGGTCACCTGCTCGTAGGCGTTGGCCTTGTCGGTGGTGTAGCGGTAGTCGTCGCCCAGGACGGCGGCGAGGCGGCCGGCGGGCGCGCCCTGGGAGGCGTACGCGCGGATCGCGTCCTGGAGCGGGAAGTCGAGGGTGGCGTCGAGCCGGCCGCGGGTCACGTACGGGGAGGTGACGGCGGTGTCGGCGGAGTAGACCTCGCCGAACATGAAGAAGTCCTTGCGGCCGTGCCGGGCCGCGTACTGGTCGAGGGCGGTGGCCCACTGGGTCCAGAAGTCCATGTTCACGTGCTTGACGGTGTCGATCCGGAAGCCGTCGACGCCGAAGTCCCGGACCCACTTCTCGTAGATCTTCTCCATGCCGCTGACGACCTCGGGGCGCTCGGTCCAGAGGTCGTCGAGCCCGGCGAAGTCGCCCTGCTCCGCCGACTCCCCGGCGAAGGTGGAGTCGCCCCGGTTGTGGTACATCGAGGGGTCGTTGAGCCAGGCCGGGGCTTTGAGGTCCTTCTTCGCGGCGGGGACGAAGGGGGTGCGGGGGAAGGTGCGGGCGGCGTCGACGGCGGGGAACTTCTGCTTCCCGTCGGCGTAGTCCCCGTCGTCGAAGGGGACGCCGTCCTTGGTGAGGTAGGGGAAGGCGCCCTTGGAGAGGTAGTCGCGGGACCCCTCCTTGTAGTCGACGACGTCGGCGGTGTGGTTGGTGATGACGTCGAAGAAGACCTTCATCCCCTTGCCGTGGGCCTTGTCGATGAGGCGGGCCAGGTCGGCGTTGGTGCCGAAGTGGGGGTCGACCTGGGTGAAGTCGGTGATCCAGTAGCCGTGGTAGCCGGCGGAGGCGTTCGCCCCCTCCCCCTGCACGGGCTGGTTCTTGAAGATCGGTGCCAGCCAGATGGCGGTGGTGCCGAGCCCCTTGATGTAGTCGAGCCGGTCGGTGATGCCCTTGAGGTCACCGCCCTGGTAGAAGCCCTTGTCCGTCGGGTCCAGGCCGGTCTGCAGCCGGGTGCCGGTGAGTCCGCCGGTGTCGTTGCGCGGGTCGCCGTTCGCGAAGCGGTCCGGGAGCACGAAGTAGAACTGCTCGCGGGTCAGGTCGTGCCGGGCGGGCACGGCGGCGAGCTTCGCGTCGGAGGGCGGGGCCGGTGGCGCGGCCGCGGCCGCGGGCAGGGCCGGCAGGAGCGCCGCGGCCAGTGCGGCGGCGGCGAGTCCCGCTGCGGGGCGTGTCAAGGGGTCTCTCCTCGGGGAGGTGAGGGCCGCCCGGCGTGGCAGGGTCAGGGGTGCCGGGCGGCCCTGGTCGGGGGGCGCGGGTCAGTTGCGCCAGGTGTCGGTCAGGGTGACCCTGCCGTTGGCCGGGACGGTGGCGGAGCGGTTGGCGCCGCTCTCCCAGGTGACGTTCCCGGAGCCGTCCTTGCGGACGTACTTGTAGGAGAAGGCGGTCCCGGCGGGGAGGGAGGCGTCGAGCTTCCAGACCGGGTAGGAGGCCGGGTCGAGCTTGAGGGCGGCGCCCGTGTTCCAGTTGCCGAGCTCGGGGCGGTCGCCGGTGACGTAGACGTCCTGGCCGGGGACCGTGGTGGCGTTGACGGCGAAGGAGGCGCCGGTCGTGGCGGACGGTGTGCAGGTGCGGGCGCCGGTGTGCAGGGCGAGGGCGGTCTGGGGCGCGAGCGTGGCGGTGAACCGGCCGCCGGAGTCGACGCTCACGGCGCGGCCGCTCTGGACGTCGCAGTAGGTCCCGGCGGGCAGGGAGGTCTGGAAGGTGCGGGTCAGCGGCGAGCCCTCGTGGTTGAGGGCCACGTAGGCCTTGGTCCCGCGTCCGAAGGCGATCTGGTTGCCGCCGTTGTCCCACCAGTTCGTGACGCCCTGGCCGCGGGCGGTGTTGCGGAAGGCGACCATGGAGGAGATCTCCGGCCAGGCGTGCTGGCACTTCCACCCGTCGGTGTAACAGGCGTTGACCGTGCCGCCGTTGGGCGGGCCGGCGTCCTTGTCGGTCCACTCGTAGCCGGAGTGCACGTCCGGGGAGCCGTAGGGCCAGGCCAGCATGAAGACTCCGGCGAGGGTGTAGTTCGCACCGTCCTTGTAGGTGAGGGTGTCGCCGACGCGCTCGGTGTCGTGGTTGTCGACGAAGACGCCCGACTGCCCGGAGGGCATGTACCCCCACCCCTCGCCGAAGTTCTTGAGGTAGGCGAGCTTCTCTCCCTGGAACACCCGCTTCAGGTCCCGGGCGTACCGGAACTCCTGCACGTCGCCGTTGCCGAGGTACTCGGAGGGCTGCACGGCCTCGCCGGCCCCGTAGATCGCCTCCTGCTTCCAGTAGGCGGAGGGGTTGGTGAGGCGGGACTTGATGTCGGCCAGGTCGGCGGCGGGCATGTGCTTGGCGGCGTCGATCCGGAAGCCGTCGACGCCGAGGGCGAGGAGGTCATTGAGGTAGCCGGCGATCCGCCCCCGCACGTACTCCTCGCCGGTGTCGAGGTCGGCGAGCTGGACGAGCTCGCAGTTCTGGACGTCGGCGCGGTTCTGGTAGTTGGACACGGTCGCCCGGCAGTCGTCCATGTCGGCGCCCGAATAGATGCCCGGGTAGTCGTACTTCGTGTACGGGGACCCGCCGGTCCCGACCCCGTCCCCGGCGGCCATGTGGTTGATGACGGAGTCGGCGACGACCTTGACCCCGGCGGTGTGGCAGGTGTCGACCATCCGCTTGAAGGCGGCCCGGTCCCCGAGCCGCCCGGCGATCTTGTAGCTGACGGGCTGGTACGAGGTCCACCACTGGGGCCCCTGGACGTGCTCCTGCGGCGGCGAGACCTGGACGTACCCGTACCCGGCGGGACCGAGGGAGTCGGTGCAGGCCTTGGCGACGGAGTCGAACCGCCACTCGAACAGCACGGCGGTGACGTCCTTCTCGCCGGGCGGGGCGGCGGAGGCGGGCGCGGCCTGGGCGGTGAGGGTGGCGGCGAACGCGACGCCGGCCGCCAGGGCGGCTCTTCCGGCGCGCGCGGATACGGATCGAGCCATGTGGGGGGCCTCCTGGCGGGAAGGTGTGGGGGGTTGCACGCGACCGTAGGGGGCACCCAGGAGTGTTGCAAGACCTTGCGCAAGAGATTGCAGAATTGTTTCCGACATATCTGCGCAAGCCGAACACCCGAGCCCTCGCAGTGCCGTTTTTGCAGGTGAACCCGCCGGTCCAGGCGGCCTAGCCGACGGCCCCGCCGCCACCCCGGGCCGCACCGCACCCGCTACACCCCGTGATGTGATCCGACACCTGGTGGCACGCGGCCTGTCCGCCCTCGCCCTGACCGCCCTCCCCGTCCTCGCCCCCACCCCGGCCCACGGCGCGGCGCCGCCCCCCGCGGCCGCCCCTTCCCACCACCGCCGCGTCTTCCCCGAGCCCCCGTCCGCCGACGTCGCCCGGGCCGAACTGGATCGGCTCAAGGTCGAGACCCCGCACTCGATGGCCGGCTACAGCCGCGCCGCGTTCCCGCACTGGGCGAGGCAGTACGGGGAGTGCGACACCCGCGAAGTCGTCCTCTCCCGCGACGGACGGGAGGTGACCCAGGACTCGGCCTGCCGCGCCGTCACCGGGACCTGGTACAGCGAGTACGACGACAAGACCCTCGACTCGGCCTCCAAGGTCGACATCGACCACATGGTCCCGCTGGCCAACGGCTGGCGCTCCGGCGCCGACACCTGGGACACGGCCCAGCGCAAGCGGTTCGCGAACGACCTGGACAACTCCCAGCTCATCGCGGTCTCCGCCGCCTCCAACCGCTCCAAGGGCGACCAGGCCCCCGACCAGTGGGCCCCGCCGAACATCGACTACTGGTGCACCTACTCCAGGGCCTGGACGCACATCAAGAGCCTCTACGGCCTGAGCATCACGGCCACCGAACGGACCAAGCTCATCGAGATGCTGAACACCTGCGACTGACGGGGGCCCCGACGCGAAAAAGGGCGGGGGGTGCGGCGATCCGCACCCCCCGCCCGTCCACAGGCGCCGGCTACTTGACGTTGACGGCCTTCCAGGCGGCCGCCACCTGCTGGTACTCCACGCCCGTCGAGCCGTACAGGTCGGCCGTCGCCTTCAGGGTCGCCGTACGGGCGCCCGCGTAGTCGGTGGTCGAGGTCATGTAGGTCGAGAGGGCCTTGTACCAGATCTTGTACGCCTTGGTCCGGCCGATGCCCGCGACGGTGGAGCCGTCATAGGTGGGCGAGTCGTACGAGACCCCGTTCACCGTCTTCGCGCCGCTCCCCTCCGAGAGCAGGTAGAAGAAGTGGTTGGCGACGCCCGACGAGTTGTGGACGTCGAGCCGGCCCACCGTCTTGGACCAGTAGTCGGCGGAGGCGCCGTCCTTGCTCGGCTTGTCCATGTAGCGCAGCGGCTTGCCGTCGCCCCGGATGTCGATCTTCTCGCCGATGAGGTAGTCACCCGGGTCGGAGGCGTTGTTGGCGAAGAACTCCACCGAGGTGCCGAAGATGTCGCTGGTGGCCTCGTTCAGGCCGCCGGACTCACGGCTGTAGTTGAGCTTGGCCGTGGCCGCCGTCAGGCCGTGGCTCATCTCGTGGCCCGCCACGTCCAGCGCGGTCAGCGGCTTCTGGTTGTTCTGGCCGTCGCCGTAGGTCATGCAGAAGCAGCTGTCGTCCCAGAAGGCGTTGACGTACGCGTTGCCGTAGTGGACGCGGGAGTAGGCGGCCCTGCCGTCGCCGGCGATGCCGTTGCGGCCGAGCTCCGTCTTGTAGAAGTCCCAGGTCACGGCCGCGCCGTAGTGGGCGTCGACGGCGGCGGTCTGCCGGTTCGACGGGGTGCCGTCGCCCCACTTGTCGTCCGCGTCGGTGAACAGGGTGCCGGTGCCGGAGGTGCCGCCGTTCAGGTCATAGGTCTTGTGACCGCCGCGCGCCGTGTCGGTCAGGCTGAACGCCGACCCGCTGGGCGCGGTACCCAGGGTCACCGAGCCGGAGTACTCACTGGCCCCGACACCCGTGTCGATGGCCTCGTACGAGTAGAGCTCCGCACCCGTGGCGGCGTCGGTGACGACGTGCCGCTCGCTGGGCGTGCCATCGGCCCGGGTACCCCTGACGACGGCCTCGTAGGCGAAGACCGGCTTGCCGGTCGCGGCCCACACGACCTGACGGGCCCCGGCGGGGGCCGCCCGCAGGGCGGAACGGGCGGCGGCCGGGGCTATCTTCGCCTCGACCGCCTTGTCGGTCTTGCGGCTGCCGTCCTTCTTCTGGTGGACGACCAGGTCGCCGCCGAGGACGGGCAGACCCGCGTAGGTGCGCTCGTAGCGGGTGTGGACGGTACCGTCCGCGTCCTTGACCACGTCACGGGCCACGAGGCGCTCGTCGTCCGCCAGGCCGATGGCCCGCGCGGTGTCGGCGGCCGCGTTCTGGGCCTCGCCGATCGCCTGGGCGCGCGCCCCGGCCGACAGCGTGAGGGCGGTGGCACCGGCCTCCCGCTCGGCGGACGCGCTGGCGGAACCGGTCTGGACGGCGATGGCGACCATGGCCGCAGAGGCGACGATCGCGGCGGCACGCAGGGTGCGGGGGGTGCGGAATGAGGACATGGGGAAGGTCACTCCTTGATAGCCGTGGGGGGACTGGCTGAGAGAGTGCCAGGAGATTGGCCGAAGTGACAGGTACGCAACAAGGATTTGACCTGCCGTTGTCCGTTGAGCGGCACACAAGCACCGCTCAACGAACGAAAACGCCCCATTCCGCTTGCCGCGCGGCGCAGTTGCCCGGCCGCAGCTCGCCACCGGAATGGGGGCGCGGCGCGCCCGGATACTGTTTCCGGTGTCGAGTCAGAACGGAGCAACAGCATGCACGCTCTCCCGCACGACCACACCGGCGCACGCATCAAGCGCCTCCGCCTGCAGCACGGCCTCACCCAGAAGGCGCTCTCCGATCTCTCCCAAGTCCCTTACTCCACCCTGACGAAGGCGGAGCAGGGCGTGAAGCCGGCGTCGCCGTACGTCATCGCGCAGGTGGCCCGCGCTCTCCGTGTCGACGTGGCCACGGTCCTCGGCCAGCCGTACGCCGCCGAACTCCGCGAGGACCAACTGGACGTCCTCGTACAGCCGATCCGTGAAGCCCTGGACGTCTACGACCTCGGCGCCGACCCCGAGATCACCCCGCGCCCCCACCAACTGCTCGCCGAAGAAGCCGAATCGCTCCTCGTCGCCGTCCGAGCCGGGGAGATCAAGCAGGCGGCCGCCGCCGTTGCCGGACTCGTCCTGGAGGCCACCACTTCCGCACACGCGACACCCGGGCACGAACGGTGGCTCCTGTTGGCCAGCACCTACCGCACCGCCTACGACATCGCCACCAAACTGGGTTACGGCGACCTGGCGACCATCGCGTTGGCCCGCATGGACTGGGCCGCCGAGCGGGCCTCCAGCGCCGCCCTCGGCGGCATCTACCGGTACATGCGCGCCCTCACCTACCTCCGCGACGGCCAATACCGCACGGGCCAGCGGCTCACCGCCCTCGGCCTGAGCCTTCTGGAACAGGCCGACCCGGGCCAGGAGCGAGAGGTCGTGACCGGCCAGCTGCACCTCGGCGCGTCAGTCATGGCCGGCCGATCGAAGGACAGGGCGACCGCCGAGATCCACCTGTCCGAGGCCGAACGGATCGCCACGAACACAGGGGAAGCACCCACGGTGCACTACCTGTCGTTCGGCCCCACCAACGTGAAGGTCCACCGGGTGAGCGTCCTGGCCGAGCTGGACGAATACGGAGACGCCGCCCGCACGGGACGCGGCGTCGAGATCCCGCAGGACTGGCCCAAGTCGAGAAAGGCACACCATTACGCCGAGCTCGCCCGTGCGCACCTCTGGACCGGCGATCTGGACGCGTCGTTCGACAACCTGCTCCGCGCCCGGAAGGCCGCCCCGCAGCAGGCGCGCTACCACCAGACGGTGAGGGACACCTACACCGGCCTGGAGGCCGCCCGCCGTCAGCTGCCCGACAACTTCCTCTCCTACGGCACCTGGCTGGGCGTCTAGCAGCACCCTGTCAGGCCTTGGCCCCGACTATCACCAACTGGTGTCAGTCGGGGCCTTCTCGCACCCCCACTCTGGTCACCTCATCCGCTGACCATGGCAGGGAGTGGCCTGTGACCAGTCACCTCGCAAACAGCCGTCCTCGCGAAGCGTCCAGTTTCGAGACCTCGGACAACTCGTCGGCCCGTGTGACGGTCATGGACACCACCGGCACCGATCTGCTCACCCGCGCCCATGCCGGCTGGCAGCGCTTCCTCGACGCCTTCGAGGGGGCACCCGATGAGTGACCGGTACGAGTACGTCCCCCACCGCCTCCTGCGCCGCCGGGTCCGCGACATCGCCTCCGGCGTCGAAGGGGAGCTGATGGCCGTGGTCAACGAGAACGTCTCGGACTCGGACGCCTACGAGCACTGGATGGAACTGGCGTACATCCGCAACGCCTCCGGCCGCGAGTTCACCACCGCCGTCGCCAACGTCCAGCCCTCCTATGACCAGCCCCGGACGGCCCGCAGCCGCCGAGACGGGTGAAGCGCGTAGCGATCCGACGCGCACGACGGCCCCCTGCGGCTGACGGAGCCCGGACCCCGGTCTGCCGGCCACGACCACCCCGCCTCATCGCCGAGGGCGCCATGCCCTGCTTGCATCCGTCCCGTTCCTTCGGGGGCTTCCCGGCAGTCCTTGTCTTTCCGGGGCGGGTCGGGCTGTCAAGGGTCGCCGAAGGCGATCGCGCAGCGACGCGACCAAAGGGAGCGCCCTTGACAGGGCGGCCCGAACCGGAAGGACAGTGGGACTGGCGGGAAACCCCCGCCCCTCTCCGGACCGCCCGGCCCGGACCCCGACCCCAGCCGCCGGCCCGCACCCAGGCAGGCGGGTGGGCAGCCACCGGCCCGCCCCCGACCCCTCGAGGGGGAGATGGCGGGCCCGCACCGCGAGCCCGCCAACCCCCGCACCGGGCCCCTACTCCGGCCCCGGCCCGGTGGACCCCCGTACCACCAGCTCCGGCTGGAAGACGTACTCCGTCCGCTGGACCGGGGTCCCCGCCACCGCTTCGAGCAGGGCCCCCACCGCCGCCGTGGCCATGGCCCGGACCGGCTGGCGGACCGTCGTCAGCGGCGGGTCGGTGAAGGCGATCAGCGGGGAGTCGTCGAAGCCGACGACCGAGACGTCCTCCGGGACCCGCAGCCCGCGTTCGCGGGCCGCGCGGATGACCCCGAGGGCCATCATGTCGCTCGCGCACACCACCCCCGTGCAGCCCCGCTCCAGCAGGGCGATGCCCGCCGCGTGGCCCCCCTCGACGGTGAACAGGGTGCGCTGGACCAGGCCTTCGGCGTCGGCCCCCGGCCGGGCGGCCAGGAACCCCTGCTCCTTGCGCGCCGAGGGGACGTACCGCGTGGGCCCTATGGCCAGCCCTATCCTCCGGTGCCCCAGCTCCTCCAGGTGCCGTACGGCCATGTCCGCGGCCGCCCGGTCGTCCGGGGAGACGAACGGGGCCTGCACGTGCTCGTTGAAGCCGTTCACCATGACGAACGGCACCCCCCGCGCCGCCAGCCGCTGGTACCGCGCCGGATCGGCGGTCGCATCCGCGTGCAGCCCGGACAGGAAGACGATCCCGGTGACGCCCCGCTCCTCCAGCTGCTCGACCAGCTCGTCCTCGGTCGCCCCGCCCGGGGTCTGGGTGCACAGCACCGGCGTGTACCCGTGCCCGGCCAGGGCCTGCTCGATGACCTGCGCGAACGCCGGGAAGATCGGGTTGGTCAGCTCGGGGATCAGGAGCCCCACCAGCCCGTTGCTCCGCCGCTTCAGCCGCACCGGCCGCTCGTAGCCCAGCAGGTCCATGGCGGCCAGCACCCGGTGCCGGGTGCCGGCCGCCACGCCCGCCTTGCCGTTGAGCACGCGGCTGACGGTCGCCTCGCTGACCTGGGCCTGCGAGGCGATGTCCGTCAGCCGCAGCGGGGAACTCACCCCTGCCACCACACCGCGGTGTCGGCCGGCAGGACGTCCAGGTCGGCGCCCAGCTCGCCGCTCGCCAGCAGCACCGCGCCCCGGGCACGGCCCGCCGCCGGTATCCGCACGTCCTCGCCCGTCGTGTTGACGGTGCAGACGAACGACCCGCGCCGGAAGGCCAGCACGCCCTCGGGCGCCTGCAGCCACTCCACCGCGTCCCCGGCCCCCAGGTCCTCGTGGGCGCGGCGGATCCGCAGCGCGGAGCGGTAGAGCTCCAGCGTGGAGTCCGCGTCCCCGGTCTGCGCGGCCACGCTCAGCCCCGCCCATTCTTCGGGCTGCGGCAGCCAGCTGCCGCCCGCGCCGAAGCCGTAGGGGGCCTCGTCGCCCGACCACGGGATCGGGACCCGGCACCCGTCGCGCAGGCCGTCCTGCCCGTTCTCCTTGAAGAACGAGGGGTCCTGGCGCACCTCGTCCGGCAGGTCGGTGACCTCCGGCAGCCCGAGCTCCTCGCCCTGGTAGACGTACGCCGACCCGGGCAGCGCCAGCATCAGCAGCGCGGCCGCCCGCGCCCGCTGCAGGCTGCCGAAGCGGGTCCGGTGCCGGACCACGTCGTGGTTGGACAGCACCCAGGTCGTCGGCGCGCCCACGGGCCGCATGGCGTCGAGGGACTCGTCGATGGTGGCGCGCAGCGCGGCCGCGTCCCAGCCGGTGCTCAGGTAGTGGAAGTTGAAGGCCTGGTGCAGCTCGTCGTGGCGCAGGTAGAGCGCGGTGCGGTCGGCGCTCGGGGTCCAGGCCTCGGCGACGCCGATGCGGTCGCCGGCGTACTCGTCGAGGACCTTGCGCCACGAGCGGTAGATCTCGTGGACGCCGTCCTGGTCGAAGAAGGGCAGCACCTGGTTGCCGAGGAGCTTGAGCTGCTCGTCGCGGCCCAGGTCGGGCAGTCCGGGCGCCTTGACGAGACCGTGCGCGACGTCGATGCGGAAGCCGTCGACGCCCAGGTCCAGCCAGAACCGGAGCACGGACCGGAACTCGTCCTGCACGGCCGGGTGTTCCCAGTTGAAGTCGGGCTGCTCGGGCGCGAACAGGTGCAGGTACCACTCGCCGTCGGCCACCCGGGTCCAGGCGGGCCCGCCGAAGATGGACTCCCAGTCGTTCGGCGGCTCCTCGCCCGACTCCCCCTTCCCCGGCCGGAAGTGGAAGCGCTCGCGCAGCGGCGTGCCCGGTCCCTCGCGGAGCGCCTGCTTGAACCATTCGTGCTGGTCGGAGCAGTGGTTGGGGACGAGGTCCACGATGATCCGCATGCCCAGCCCGTGCGCTTCGCGGATGACGGCGTCGGCGTCGTGCAGGGTGCCGAACATGGGGTCGATGGCCCGGTAGTCGGCGACGTCGTAGCCGGCGTCGGCCTGCGGGGAGGCGTAGAAGGGGCTCAGCCAGACGGCGTCGACGCCCAGCTCCTTGAGGTAGGGCAGTCTGCCGCGGATGCCCTCGAGGTCCCCCATGCCGTCCCCGTTGGAGTCGGCGAAGCTGCGCGGATAGACCTGGTAGATCACCGCGTCTCTCCACCAGCCGGACCGGGTTCCGGTCGGGGTGGGGAGGGCGTCGGCGAGGTGCTGGGTCATGGTGTCCTTGGAGAGTCGGGCCGGTCGTACAGAAAGCGGGAGTCGAACGCCAGTGGCCGGGCGGGCCGGGGTGGTCAGCCCTTGGTGGCGCCCGCCGTCATGCCGGCGACGAGGTGGCGCTGGGCGAACAGGAAGAAGACGGCCGCGGGGATGGCGATGAGGACGGAGGCCGCGCTCATGGCACCCCAGTTGGAGGTGTACTGGGTGACGAAGGTCTGGAGCCCGCCGGCCAGGGTGAGGTTCTCCTCGCCGACCATGAAGGCGGAGGCGTAGGCGACTTCGCCCCAGGCGGTGATGAAGGCGTAGAAGCCGGTCACGGCGAGGCCGGGCTTGGCGAGCGGGAGGATCAGGCGCCAGAAGGTGCCGAAGGGGTTGAGCCCGTCGACCCGGCCGGACTCGTCGATCTCGACCGGGATGGTGTCGAAGAAGCCCTTCATCATCCACGCGCAGAACGGCACGGCGATGGTGAGGTACGTGATGATCAGGCCGAGCGGCTGGTTGAGCAGCCCGAGCTCCCCCATCAGGTTGTAGAGCGGGACGATGAGGATGGCCATCGGGAACATCTGCGTGATGAGCAGGGTCCACATCAGCGGCTTCATGCCCGGGAACCTGAAGCGGCTGACGGCGTACCCGGTGGTGGCGGCGATGAACACGCCGAGCACCGTGGTGACCCCCGCCACCAGGACCGAGTTCCAGAACCAGCTGAGGAAGTGGCTGGACTCCAGCAGGTAGGAGTAGTTCGCGAGCGTCGGTTCCTTCACGAAGTCCGTGCTGATGGCGTACTTCGCGGGCTTGAGGGAGGTCAGCAGGATCCACAGCACCGGGAAGACGGCGATGACGGACGCGACGAGGAGGGTGGCGTGCAGGCCGAAGGAGGCCAGCGGCGAGCGGCTGCCCCGGGGTCGGACGCCCCGCCCGGAGGCGGAGGCGGTACCGGAGGCGGACGCGGAAGCGGTCCCGGGCACGGTCTCGGAAGCGGTCTCGGACACGGTCACCACACCTCTCCCTGCTTGCGCAGCGAGCGCCGGTAGACCAGCGCGAAGATCATGAGCAGGCCGAGGATCAGCACGCCCCAGGTCGCGGAGCCGGCGAAGTCGCGCGGGCTGGCGACGAAGGCCTCGCGGAAGGCCTGGGTCACGAGGATCTCGGTGGAGTCGCCGGGACCGCCCCGCGTGAGCAGGAAGATCACCGGGAACATGTTGAAGGTCCAGATGGTGGAGAGCAGGATCACCGTCATGCTGACGGCGCGCAGCCCGGGCAGGGTGATGTGCCGGAACCGCTGCCAGGGTCCGGCGCCGTCCATCTCGGCGGCCTCGTAGAGCTCCGCGGGGATGGACTGGAGTCCGCCGAGCAGGGCGACCATCATGAACGGCACGCCGAGCCAGACGTTGACGGCGACGACGGAGAGCTTGGCCCAGGTCGGGTCGTCCAGCCACGGGACCGCGGAGATGCCGCCGCCGTCGAGGATCTTGTTGAGGATGCCGTTGTCGCGGTTGAAGAGGAACCGCCAGGCGAAGACGGAGACGAAGCCGGGCACGGCCCAGGGCAGGATGAGCGCCATCCGGTAGGCGGCGCGGCCCCGGAACTGCCGGTTGAGGACGGTGGCCAGGGCGAGGCCGAGGGCGAAGGTGATCGAGACGCAGGCGACGGTCCACGTCACCGTCCACACCAGCCGCTGCCAGAAGACGGGGTCGCCGAGGACCGCCGAGTAGTTGTCGAGGCCGACGAACTCGTACGTGGCCTCGATGTGGCGCACGCCGATCGTGCGGGCGACGTTGCGCTCACTGGCGTTGGTCAGCGACAGGTAGACGCCGCGGACGAGCGGCCAGCCGACGATGACGCCGAGGACGAGGACGACCGGGGCGACCATGGCCCAGGCGTACCAGTGCGTGGCGAGGGCGCGGCCGATGCCGCCGCGCGGGCTTCCGGCGTTCTTGGCAGTCGTGCGGCCGGGGCCGCGGACGGCGAGGGTCGTCTCGCCGTCCGCGGCCCGTGCCACCGACCGGCTGGTGTCAGCAGCCATCGTTCGTACTACTTCCAGCCCTTGAGGATCTTGCGGAACTCGACGCCGGCCGCCTTGGCCGCGTCCTCGGGGCTGGACGCACCGGTGACGGCCTTGGTGTATTCGACCTTCAGCGGCTCGAAGAGGGAGCCGTTCTCCGGGATCCAGGCGCGCTCGACGGCCTTGTCGACGGCCGGCTTGAAGAACTGGACCATCTCGCTGGCCTTGACGTCGGGCTGCTCGTAGGCGGCGGTGCGCGTCGGGAGCAGGCTCAGCTCCTTGGCGGACTGGACCTGGACCTCCTGGGAGGTCATGTACTCGACGAAGGCGTGCGCGGCGGCGGTGTTCTTGGAGCCGGCGTACACGGCGAGGTCGTGGCCGCCCTGCGGGGCGCCGGCCTTGGCGGAGCCGGCCGGGACCGGGGCGACGCCGAGGTTGGACTTGTCCTTGAACTGGTCGCCGGCGTAGCTGTCGGCCACCGCCCAGGGGCCGTTGATCATCATCGCGACCTCCCCGGACTTGAAGGCGGTCTGCATGTTGGTCCAGCCGTCGGTGGCGTTGGTGACCGCCGCGCCGGAGGTGACCAGGTCGCGGGCGGCCTTGAAGCCCTTGACGCCGGCCGCGTTGTCGACGGTGACCGTCTTGGTCTTGGCGTCGACGAGGTCGCCGCCCTCGCCGTAGATGAACGGCAGGAACCAGTAGGAGTCGTCGCCGCGCAGGTAGAGGCCGGTCTTGCCGCTCTTGGCCTTGATCGCGGCGGCGGCGGTCTTCAGCTCCTCCAGGGTCTTGGGGGGCTGGACGCCGGCGTCGGCGAGCATCTTCTTGTTGTAGAAGAGGCCGAGGGTGTCGATGACCTGCGGGACGGCGAAGGTCTTGCCCTCGAACTTGCCGCTGGCGGCGGCCTGCGGCAGGAACTCGGCGTCGATCTTCTTGGCCTGGTCGGCGGGGACCTCGTCGAGGTAGCCGAGGGAGGCGAAGTCGGCGACCCAGCCGACGTCGGCACGGATCACGTCGGGGGCGTCGGCACCGCTGCTGAAGGCGTTCTTGACCTTGTTCTGGGCGTCGCCGTACGGCACGTTGACGTACTTGACGGTCACCTTCGGGTGCTTCGCGGTGAAGGCCTCGGCGATCTTCTGGAAGCTCGCCTTCTCGGCGTCGTTCGAGGTGTCCCACCAGGTGACGGTGCCGGACAGCTCGCCGCCGGCCTTCGTCTCGCCACCGTCGCCCTTGGTGTCACCGCCGCAAGCCGTCGCCGCGAGCGCCAGGGTCGCGACCAGCGCGGTGGCCGCTATGCCACGCCGCATATGAACTCCTTCGATGATCCCGGCCGCGCCCTCGCGGTCCCGAGTTGCAGGGAACGTAACAAGACTGAAAGCTGACGGAAAGACCTTGCGGCAATTTTCTGCAAGCGGAGGGGATCGTTACATCCGTGTGTCCCTACGGTTGCCGCAGCTTGCTGTTAGTTCGAGGCCGCTTCGATTCCCCGGGCCCGCAACCACGGGGCGTGCACGCGCGTTGACTGCGGTATGAACCACGAGTTGACGGCCCTCCCGCTTGCAAGAGCTTCCAGCGACCCGCTCGCGAACGGCGGCTGGTGGCGCGATGCCGTCATCTACCAGGTGTACGTCCGCTCCTTCGCCGACAGCGACGGCGACGGCGTCGGGGACCTGCGCGGGGTGCGCGAGCGGCTCCCGCACCTGGCCCGGCTGGGGGTGGACGCGGTGTGGCTGACCCCCTTCTACGTGTCCCCGCAGGCGGACGGCGGCTACGACGTCGCCGACTACCGGGCCGTCGACCCGCTCTTCGGCGACCTCGCCGACGCCGACGACCTCGTCCGGGCCGCCCACGCGCTCGGGCTGCGGGTGATCGTGGACGTGGTCCCGAACCACACCTCCGAGCGGCACCCCTGGTTCCGGGAGGCCCTCGCCGGCGTGCCCGGCGCCCGGGAGCGCTACCTGTTCCGCCCGGGGCGCGGGGTCGACGGCTCGCTGCCGCCGAACGACTGGGAGTCCGTCTTCGGCGGTCCCGCCTGGACCCGGGTCGCGGACGGCGACTGGTACCTCCACCTGTTCGCCCCGGAGCAGCCGGACCTCGACTGGGAGCACCCGGAGGTGGCGGAGGAGTTCGCCTCGGTGCTGCGGTTCTGGCTGGACCTCGGGGTGGACGGCTTCCGCGTGGACGTGGCCCACGGCATGGTCAAGGCCCCGGGCCTGCCGGACATCGGCCGCGGCGCGCAGGCCACGCTGATCGGCACCGAGCCCCTCCCCTTCTTCGACCAGGACGGGGTGCACGCCATCCACCGCTCCTGGCGCCGCCTGCTCGACTCGTACGGGGACGGGCGCATCGGGGTCGCCGAGGCCTGGGCGCCGACCTCGGAGCGGCTCGCGCTGTACGTGCGGCCCGACGAGCTGCACCAGGCCTTCAACTTCCGCTTCCTGAACTGCCCCTGGGACCCGGCTGCGATGCGGACGGTGATCGACGAGTCCCTGGCCGCGACCTCCGCGGTGGGGGCGCCGACGACGTGGGTGCTGTCCAACCACGACGTCGTACGCCATGTGACCCGGTACGGGGGCGGGGCGCAGGGGCTGGCCCGGGCGCGGGCGGCGGCGCTGCTGATGCTGGCGCTGCCGGGGTCCGCGTACGTCTACCAGGGCGAGGAGCTCGGCCTGCCGGAGGTCACCGACCTCCCGGCGGAGGCCCGCCGGGACCCGGCCTTCCGGCGCAGGCCCGCCGCGGGGGGCGACACGGCCGGGGACGGCCGCGGCGCCGGCCCGGCCGGGGACGGGGCGCAGGGGCAGGAGGGGCTGCGGGACGGGTGCCGCGTCCCCCTCCCCTGGTCCGGCCACGAGGCCCCGTACGGGTTCGGCCCCGGCCGGAGCTGGCTGCCGCAGCCCGACGGCTGGGGCGGGCTCAGCGTCGCCGCGCAGACCGGCGACCCGCACTCCACACTGGAGCTCTACCGCGCCGCCCTGGAGCTGCGCCGCGCCCTGCCGGGCCTGGGCGCGGTCGAGGCGGGGCAGGGCGGTCCCGTCGAGGAGTGGCCCGGCACCGGCGCGGGACCCGCGGTCCTCGCCCGGGGCATGCGGTGGCGTCCGGCCCCCGAGGGGGTGCTCCTGTTCACCCGGCCCGGCTTCTCGTGCACCCTCAACACCCGCCCCTCCGCCGTGGACATGCCTTCCCCGGGCCGTCCCGTCCTCTCCAGCGCCCCCGTGCAGACCGACGGCCGCACGGTCCGTCTTCCCCCCGATTCCTGCACCTGGTGGGCTTCGTGAGCCGGCTACCGGTACAGTCCAATCCCGTGACCGCACGGCTTGCCGACATCGCAGCCCAGGCGGGGGTCAGCGAAGCCACAGTCAGCCGCGTGCTCAACGGCAAGCCCGGTGTGGCCGCAGGCACCCGCGAGTCCGTGCTGGCCGCGCTCGACGTGCTCGGCTACGAGCGGCCCGTACGGCTGCGCCAGCGCAGCGCCGGCCTGGTCGGCCTGATAACCCCCGAACTGGACAACCCCATCTTCCCGGCGCTCGCGCAGGTCATCGGCCAGGCGCTGACCCGGCAGGGGTACACCCCGGTGCTGGCGACGCAGACGCCCGGCGGGTCGACGGAGGACGAGCTGACCGAGATGCTGGTGGACCGGGGGGTCTCCGGGATCATCTTCGTCTCCGGGCTGCACGCCGACACCACCGCCGACACGGGCCGCTACGACCAGCTGCGCGGCCAGGGCGTCCCCTTCGTCCTGATCAACGGCTTCTCCGACAAGGTGCAGGCCCCCTTCGTCTCCCCCGACGACCGGGCCGCCATGCAGCTCGCGGTGACCCACCTGACGGCGCTCGGGCACACCCGGATCGGCCTCGCGGTCGGCCCGAAGCGGTTCGTGCCCGTGCTGCGCAAGATCGAGGGCTTCCGGCTCGCCATGCAGGAGCGGCTCGGGCTCGGCGAGGCCGAGGTCGAGGAGCTGATCCAGCACTCCCTGTACTCCCTGGAGGGCGGTCAGGCCGCCGCCGCGGCGCTCATCGGGCGGGGCTGCACGGCCATCGCCTGCGCCAGCGACATGATGGCGCTCGGTGCCATCCGGGCCGCGCGCCAGCAGGGGCTGCGGGTGCCGCAGGACGTGTCCGTGGTCGGCTTCGACGACTCCCCGCTCATAGCGTTCACCGATCCGCCGCTGACCACCATCCGCCAGCCCGTGCAGGCCATGGGGCAGGCGGCCGTGCGCACCCTGCTGGAGGAGATCGGCGGTACGCCGGCCCCGCACAGCGAGTTCGTGTTCCTGCCGGAGCTGGTGGTGCGCGGATCGACGGCGTCCGGTCCCGGGCAGCGGCGCGCGGCAGGGTAGCGGGTCCTCCCCGGGGTGTCCTCCGCAGGGCGGAGCACGGGCGCGGAAGACCGTCCGGAGGGATGATCGGAGGCGAGGGCGCATCTGGCAGACTCTCTCCCCATGGGTGAAGCGAGCGTGAAGACACTGGAAACTCCCCCAGCCACCGCCGGGGGCACCCCCAGGACGGACGTCTCGTCATCCCCCGTGGCCGAGGACGGGAGCCGCCCCGGGCCCGAGGGCCCCCTCCTCGCCCGGCTGCGCGCCCCGCGCCGGCCGCGGATCTGGTTCGAGGTCCTGCTGATCGGCATCAGCTACTGGACGTACTCGCTGATCCGCAACGCGGTCCCCGAGCAGAAGGCCGTCGCGCTGGCGAACGCCGACTGGATCTGGAGCATCGAGCGGGGCCTGGGCATCGCCGTCGAGCACTCCGTCAACCACGCCGTCAACTCGGTGACGTGGCTCGTCGTCGGCATGAACTACTACTACGCCACGCTCCACTTCATCGTGACCATCGGCGTGCTGGTGTGGATCTACCGCTTCCATCCCGGCCGCTACGCGGCCACCCGCCTGATCCTCTTCGCCACCACGGGCGTGGCCCTGCTCGGCTACTTCTTCTTCCCGCTCGCGCCGCCCCGGCTGATGAACGGGGGCCGCTTCGTCGACACCGTGCTGGTGCACCACACCTGGGGCTCGATGGCCTCGGGGAACCTCAAGCACATGTCGAACCAGTACGCGGCGATGCCGTCCATGCACATAGGGTGGTCGCTCTGGTGCGGCCTGACGATCTTCGCGGTCGCCTCGGCCCCCTGGGCCCGCATCCTGGGCCTGCTGTACCCGGCGGCGACCCTGGTCGTGATCGTGTCCACGGCGAACCACTTCTGGCTGGACGCGGTCGGCGGCATGCTCTGCCTGGCCTTCGGCTACGCGGTCTCCCGCGCCTGGTACGGCGACCTCCCGCACCGCCTGCCCCGCAGCCCCCTGGAAACCTCACCCCACCCGGCGACGGCGGCCGTACTGAACCGGTTGCGCCGCGCCTGATCCGGTCCGGCGCGGCGGCGGGCGGTCCGGCCGCGCCTGCCCGGTGGGGGAGGCCCCCGGGGCCCGGGGGCCGGTGGCTCACCCCCCGTAGAAGAGCTCGTCCACCACCGTGCGGGCGCGGCGGGTGGTGCGGCGGTAGTCGTCCAGCATTTCGCCGATCCTGCCCTCCGGGTAGCCGAGGTAGCGGCCGACGGCCGCCAGTTCCCGGGCGTCCGTGGGGAAGGTGTCGCCGGCGCGGCCGCGGACCAGCATCACGGCGTTGCGCACGCGGGTCGCCAGGACCCAGGCCTCGTCGAGGGTCTGCGCCTCCTCGGTCGGGATGAGCCCGGCGGCGTGGGCGGCGGCCAGGGCCTCGCGGGTACGGGTGGTGCGCAGTCCGGGTTCGGCCCAGGCGTGGCGCATCTGGAGCAGCTGGACGGTCCACTCGACGTCGCTGAGGCCGCCGCGGCCGAGTTTGGTGTGGAGGGTGGGGTCGGCCCCGCGCGGGAGGCGTTCGGACTCCATGCGGGCCTTGAGCCGGCGGATCTCGCGGACCGCCTCCTCGCCCAGTCCTTCGGCGGGGTAGCGCAGCGGGTCGATCAGGTCGATGAACGTACGGCCGAGGTCGGCGTCGCCCGCGACGGGCTCGGCGCGCAGCAGGGCCTGGCTCTCCCAGGTCAGGGACCAGCGGCGGTAGTAGGCGGCGTAGGAGGCCAGGGTGCGCACGAGGGGTCCGGAGCGGCCCTCGGGGCGCAGGTCGGCGTCGATGAGCAGCGGCGGGTCGGCGGTGGGGAGCTGGAGCAGCCGGCGCATCTCGGCGATGACGGTCTGGGCGGCCTTGGCGGCCTCCTGTTCGTCGACGCCCTCGCGGGGGTCGTGGACGAAGAGGACGTCGGCGTCGGAGCCGTAGCCGAGCTCGTGCCCGCCGAAGCGGCCGACGCCGATGACGGCGAAGCGGGTGGGGAGGGTCTCGCCCCAGTGGTCGCGCACGGCGGCGCGCAGGGCTCCGGCGATGGTGGCGGCGGTCAGGTCGGAGACGGCGTCCCCGACCCGGTCGACGAGGGCTCCGGAGTCCGTCTCGGCGGGGCTGTCCTCGGTGCCGTAGGAGGCGATGATGTCGGCGGCGGCGGTGCGGAAGAGCTCGCGGCGGCGGACCCCGCGGGCGGCCGCGACGGCGGCCTCCCCGCTGTCGGCGCGGCCGACGGCGGCGAGCACCTCCTGTTCGAGGGCCTCGTGCGTACGGGGCTGGAGGCCTTCGGGGTCGCCGAGGAGGGCGACGGCCTCGGGGGCGCGCATGAGGAGGTCGGGGGCGAGGCGCCCGGCGGACAGGACGCGGGCGAGGTTCTCGGCGGCGGCACCCTCGTCGCGGAGCAGGCGCAGGTACCAGGGGGTCTTGCCGAGGGCGTCGGAGACCTTGCGGAAGTTGAGGAGTCCGGCGTCGGGGTCGGCGGAGTCGGCGAACCAGCCGAGGAGGACGGGCAGCAGGGTGCGCTGGATGGCGGCCTTGCGGCTGACGCCGGAGGCGAGGGCTTCGAGGTGGCGCAGGGCGGAGGCCGGGTCGGCGTAGCCGAGGGCTTCCAGGCGCTGGCCGGCCGCGGCCGGGGAGAGCCGGGTCTCGCCGGGGGCGAGCTGGGCGACGGCGTCGAGGAGGGGGCGGTAGAAGAGCTTCTCGTGGAGGCGGCGGACGACGGAGGCGTGCCGGCGCCAGGCCTTGTTGAGCTCGGCGACGGGTTCGGTGCGCAGGCCCATGGAGCGGCCGAGGCGGCGCAGGTCGCCCTCGTCCTCGGGGACGAGGTGGGTGCGGCGGAGCCGGTGGAGCTGGATGCGGTGTTCCATGGCGCGCAGGAAGCGGTACGCGTCGTGGAGCTGGGCGGCGTCGGCGCGGCCGACGTAGCCGCCGGCGGCGAGGGCGTGGAGGGCGTCGAGGGTGGTGCCGGAGCGCAGGGTGGTGTCGCTGCGGCCGTGGACGAGCTGGAGGAGCTGGACGGCGAACTCGACGTCGCGCAGGCCGCCGGGACCGAGCTTGAGTTCGCGGTCGATCTGGGAGGCGGGGATGTTGTCGACGACGCGGCGGCGCATCTTCTGGACGTCGGCGACGAAGTTCTCGCGTTCGGCGGCCTGCCAGACGAGCGGCGTTATGGCCTCGATGTACTGGGCGCCGAGGTCGGGGTCGCCGGCGACGGCGCGGGCCTTGAGCAGGGCCTGGAACTCCCAGGTCTTGGCCCAGCGCTGGTAGTAGGCCATGTGGGAGGCGAGGGTGCGCACGAGGGGGCCGTTGCGGCCCTCGGGGCGGAGGTTGGCGTCGACGGGCCAGATGCTGCCCTCGACGGTGGTCTCGGAGCAGATCCGCATGAGGTGGGAGGCGAGGCGGGTGGCGGCCTGGATGCCCTTGCCCTCGTCGGTGCCGGGCGCGGCCTCGCCGACGAAGATCACGTCGACGTCGGAGACGTAGTTGAGCTCGTTGCCGCCGCACTTGCCCATGGCGATGACGGCGAGGCGGCAGGCGGCGGCGTCCTGGGGGGCGGCGGCCGAGGCGATGCGCAGGGCGGCGCGGAGCGTGGCGGTGGCGAGGTCGGCGAGTTCGGCGGCGGTCTGGGCGACGTCTATGGTCGCGCAGACGTCGCGGGCGGCGATGGAGAGCAGGCAGCGGCGGTAGGCGACGCGCAGGGCGACGGGCTCGTGGGCGTCGGCGAGGCCCTGCTCGAACTCGGCGAGGCCGGGGTGCAGGTCGGCGGCCTCGTAGGTGACCAGGGCCTGCCAGTCGCGGGGGTGGCGGGCGAGGTGGTCGGCGAGGGCCTCGGAGGCGCCGAGCACGCCGAGGAGGCGGTCGCGCAGGGGCTTGGCGCTGACCAGGGTGTCGAGGAGGAGCCTCAGGTCCTCGGGGGACTGGGCCTCGGCGAGGCGGACGAGGCCGAGGAGGGCGAGGTCGGGGTCGGCGGTGGCGCCGAGGGCGTCGAGGAGCACCGGGTCGGTGCGGACGGCGGCCAGCGCGTCGGCGTCGAGGAGCCGGGCGGCGGCGGTGGGGTCGGTGAATCCGCTCCGCAGCAGCCGGATGAAGGTACTGCTCCTGCGTCCCGGGACTGTCATCCCGCCGCCTCCCGAGTCTGTCGCCGCCGGAGGTCCGGTCCGGCCCTGCCGGTGGTCCGGTCCGGCCCCTGCCGGTGGTCTGGTCCTGTCCGTGAGCGAGCCTAGCCGGAGCAGGCGTTCGACTCACCGGGTGTCGTGGCCGATATCATGAGGCGGATTATCGGATTATCTGCTTACTTATAGCTCTCTAGATCTGTGCGTCAGGGGCCCGGTCCCCGCCCGACCGGCCGCGAGGAGCCCCATGTCCGACGGACCCCCGTCCTCGCTCGCCGTCGCCGTGCCCGCGTCCGAGCCCGGCCCGACCGCCCCTGGGGCGGCCCCCGAGGCCTCCGCGACCACCCGGCACGGCCACGACCACGTCGGACACCCGCGCGCCCGCGCCGTCGTCAAGGCCGTCGCCCTCCTCGCCGCCACCGCCGCCGGCGGCATGCTCATCCTCCGCGGCAACGAGGCCCTCACCGGCCTCGACGCGCCCACGGCGCCCGATTCCCGGGCCACCACCGCCACCGCGGCGGACTCCCCCGACCCCGGCCGGGTGCTCCAGATCGTCGCCCACCCCGACGACGACCTCTACTTCATGAACCCGGACCTCGGGTACTCCATAGCCTCCGGCCACCCGGTGACCTCCGTCTACCTCACCTCCGGCGAGGCCGACGGCATCAACGCCGCCGCCGGCAAGGCGGCCTCGACCCCGCCCAACAAGCCCGCCTACGCCGAAGCCCGGCAGAACGGCATCCGCGCCGCCTACGCCAAGATGGCCACCGGCGACCGCAGCAGCGCCTGGAAGCGCAGCGTCATCCCCACCAAGGGCGGCGGCCACGCCGAGGTCGACGTCCTCGTCGCCCGGCCCCAGGTCAACCTCGTCTGGCTCCAGATGCGCGAGGCCGGCAACGTCTACCAGGACGTACCCGACAGCCTCCACGGCCTGTGGGACGGGAAGGTACCCCACCTGGAGTCGGTGCTCGCCTCCGGGACCCCCGTCCGGCACGGGTTCACGTACACCAAGGACCAGGTCGTCCAGACGATCGTCGGCATCCTGGAGCGGTACCGGCCCACGACCATCCGCACCCAGGACCCGACCCCCGGCCGCTTCCGCGACACCAAGCGCTACACCGACCACCAGGACCACTTCTACGGCGCCCGGTTCGTCCAGATGGCCACCGCCGCCTACGCGGAGCAGTTCAAGGACCGCCCGCACTTCACCGTCCAGAACTACGTCGGCTACTTCAACGGCTCCCTGCCCCGCGCCCTCGGCCCCGGCGAGGCCAAGGAGAAGCTGGACATCCTGGACACCTACGCCTGGCTGGACAAGGAGAACCACTGCGGCAGCGAGGCCGGCTGCGGGGACCTCAAGGTCGCCGAGCACCCCTCGGGCAACGGCTGGACCCAGTCCATCAACTACGCGCGCGGCACCGGCACCACCTGGCTGACCTCCGACGCCGAGCACGGCCTGTGGGCCTTCAAGGTCCTCGACGGCCAGGTCGCCCTCTGGCACCGCAGCGGTCTCATAGGCCGCTGGACCGGCCCCCTCCTGCTGCCCGGAACCGGGATGGACCAGGGCGTGTCCACCGTCACCCTGAAGGACGGCCGGATAGCTGCCTTCGGCACCCGCACCTCCTTCGGCGAGAAGCCCGCCGACTACCGCCGCGAGGTGGTCTACGCCGTCCAGCAGGCCTCCGGCTCCGAGGAGTTCGGCGCCTGGCAGTCGCTCGGCACCCCCGAGGCCTCCGACGCCGACTGGACCTCCGACATCAGCGCGCCCGCCGTCTCCGTCGACGGGACCGGCGCCCTCGCCGTGTACGTGCGCGACGGCGCCTCCACCCTGCGCGGCCGCGTCCGGCACCCGGACGGCACCTGGAGCCCCTGGGAGGCCCACGGCGGCGCCGACCTGCACGGCACCCCCGTCACCGCCACCGACGGGACCGGGCGGCGGATGGTCTTCGCCGCCACCACCACGTCGGTGACCGGCTGGCTCCAGCCCGGACCCGGCGCCCCCCTGGGCCCGGCCACCCCCACCGGCCTGCCCGAGACCACCCTCCCCCTCACCGCGGAGGGCCGCGAGGGCGGCGTACGGGTCTGGTTCCGCAAGCCCGGCTCCGGCAACGTCCGCACCGCCCTGATGACGGACGAGGAAGGCCTGAAGGCGACCGGCCTCACCGACCTCGGCGGCCTCCAGGGCTTCGGCTCCGTGACGGCCAGCGGGCACCTCCTCGCCGGCCGCTCCGCCGGCGGCCTGCTCGGCGCGGACGTCGGCGAGGGGCAGCCCTGGCAGCGCTCACCCCTGATGTTCGTGGGTGCCCCGTCCAGCACCATGACCGGGAAGAACCTGGTCAGCCTGGCGGTGGTGGGCCTCGACGCGCGGCTGTACGTCACCTCGTCGGCGGACGAGCCCGACGCGTACCTGGCGCCCTGGCAGCCGGTCGGCCCGCGCAACACCACTCCCTAACCCGCCCCTACCCAGGCATGGGCGGTGCACCGGGTGGACAGACACCCTCCGTGCCACACCAGCCCCAACACCCCGCATCGGTAACGTCCTTGCCCCGCGCGGGAGACGGCGCGCGTCCACGATCCGGGCGGACGCGCACACCGGGCCGCCGACCGTGCACCCTCACACCCGGTCGTTTTCGGAAAACGCGCGTCATCGGCGAAATCGGTGAACCAACCCGCCCGATTTCGCCTCTCAGTGACTGCACAGCGGTTCTTCCCGTCCGGAACGACCCCAAGGCGTAACCGATGCCCGTTTCCCGCCGCCGCTTCCTCCTCGCGGCCGTCGTGCCCATGCTCACCCTGGGCGCCTCCGGCGTGCTCTCCATCGCCTCCGGGCAGCAGACGTCGGCCGAGACCACCCAGGGCAAGGACCCCTCCGCCCTCCTCCCCGCCAGCACCACCTCGGGCACGGTCGTCCAGATCGTCGCCCACCCCGACGACGACCTGTTCTTCATGAACCCCGACCTCAGCCGCTCCCTGCTCGCCGGACTCCCCGTCACCACCGCCTACCTCACCTCCGGCGAGGCCGACGGGCGCAACGAGGCCCACGGCGGCGAGGCCAAGGACCCCGAACAGCCCGCCGACCGCGCCCGCTACGCGGAGGCCCGGCAGAACGGCATACGCTCCGCCTACGCCCAGATGGCCACGGGCGACCGCACCAGCGCCTGGAAGCGCACGGTCATACCCACCGCGGGCGGCGGCCAGGCCGAACTCGACGTCCTCGTGGCCCGGCCCCGGGTCAACCTGGTCTGGCTCCAGCTGCGCGAGGCCCGCAACCCGGCCGCCGAGAACCCGGACAGCCTGCGCGGCCTGTGGAACGGCCAGATACCGGCCCTGGGTGCCCAGCTCACCACCGGGACCCCGGTCAAGCAGCAGTTCTCGTACACCAAGGACCAGGTCGTCCAGTCCATATCGGGCATCCTGGAGCGGTACCGGCCCACGACGATACGGATGCAGGACCCGACGCCGAACCGCTACGCGGACACCGGCAAGTACACCGACCACCAGGACCACATGTACGGCGCCCGCTTCGTGCAGGCCGCCACCGCCGCGTACGCCGAACGGGTCGCCGACCGGCCGCGGTTCTCGGTCCAGAACTACCTCGGCTACCACAACGGCACCCTCCCCCACGCCCTGGACCCGCAGACCGCCGAGACGAAGATCGGCTACCTCAAGACCTACGCCTGGCAGGACCACGCCGACTACTGCGGCTCCCCCGACGGCTGCGGCGACCGCAAGGTGGCCGGCAGCCCCACCGGCCGCAACTGGGC
Organism: Streptomyces sp. NPDC093801; assembly: GCF_040701585.1. Lineage (NCBI taxonomy): Bacteria > Bacillati > Actinomycetota > Actinomycetes > Kitasatosporales > Streptomycetaceae > Streptomyces > Streptomyces sp. NPDC093801. The sequence continues at coordinate 127,886 of NZ_JBFBDP010000016.1, forward strand.
CCAGTCCCTGCGCTACGCCCGCGCCGACAACGCCTCCTGGCTCACCGAGGGCACGCCCGGCCGGCTCTGGGCCTTCGCCGCCCTCGACGGCCGGATGGCCGTCTGGACCCGCGACCGCTCCGGCGCCTGGACCGGCCCCGCCCTGCTCCCAGGCACCGGCGTCGACTCCGGCGCCACCACCGCCCGGCTCCCCGACGGCCGCGTCGCGGTCCTCGCCACCCGCACGGTCCTCGGGCCCCGGCCCGCCGACTACCGGCGCGAGGTGGTGTACGCCGTCCAGGCCGCCCCCGACGGCCCGTTCGGCGCCTGGCAGTCCCTCGGCACCCCCGAACCCGGCGACGAACCCGGCACCTCCGCCATCAGCGCCCCCGCGGCCGCCGTCGACCCCGAGGGCCGCCTCACCGTCTACCTGCGCGACGCGCGCCGCACCCTGCGCGCCCGCGTCCAGCAGCCCTCGGGCGCCTTCACCGACTGGCAGAAGCTGGGCGGCGAGGACCTCCAGAGCGACCCCGTCACCCTCACGGACTCCGCGGGCCGCCGCCACGTCTACGCCACCACCACCAAGTCCGTCCTGGCCTGGACCCAGCCCACCCCGGCCGCCCCCCTCGCCGGCCCGTACCCCACCGGCCTCCCCGCCACCACGGTCCCCCTCACGGCGGCCCGCGACGGCGCGGGCGTCCGCCTCTACTTCCGCCGCCCCGACTCCGGGGTGGTCCGCAGCGCCCTGGTCACCGCCGGCCCGGGCGCCCCGCAGGTCTCCAGCGTCTCGGAGTCCGGCGGCCGGGCGGGTTACGGGGCGATCGGCGTCGCGGGCCGCCTCCTGACGGGCCGCGCCGACGCGGGCACGGTCTCCACGAGCACCCTGGGCGGCCCCCCGGCCTGGACGGAGTCCCGCATGCTCTACGCGGGCGCCCCTTCAGCGGTCCTCGACTCGACGGGCACCACGACCACGGCGGCCCTCGGCCTGGACGCCCACCTCCACACCGCCACCCCCCGCCCGACGACCCCGACCCCCCTCTGGCACCCGGCGATCCTCCCGACCCCCACCACCTGACCCCGCCAAACGCCCGCGGCCCCGCCCCCCCCTCGTCGGGGGGGGCGGGGCCGCGGTCACCGCGCCGCAGGGGCTCGGAGCCCTACAGCACCGGGAGGTTCTTGCGGAGTTCGAAGGCCGTGACCTCCGAGCGGTACTCCTCCCACTCCTGCTTCTTGTTGCGGAGGAAGTCATGCCCGACTCCGGCCACCTGCGGCCCGTGCCTTCAGAGCCATGCCCCACAGGGGTGGAGAGGTCGTAGTTGGTCGGCTCTGGTCGCCCTCGGCCGCCTTCCGACGGCCCGGGGACGGCCCAAGGTGCCTGTTCGCCCGGCCTCCTTCACTCGGCAGGTAGCTGGCATCCCCAATCCCGTTCCGTCAGTTCGCCCCAAACATCAGGCGCGACGGTCCGCGGGTCAACAGCTCCGCTCGGAGCCGAAGTGCGGTAGGTGCCGCGCGTCTGCTCGGAACGGTCGTGATCCTTGGCCCAAAAGACCCGCCTCCCGAACTTGCCTGGCACGACCCCGCTCGGCGCATCAACCTTCAGGACGGTGTAGCCCACAGGCCGGCCCGCCATCCAAGCCACAGGCTCTCGCCGCGTCGACGACGCTAGGTGCGCAGACTGCCGGACGTAGTCGAACTCCTCGATCTCCTCACTCCACACGATCTGCACTTCGTAAGCCAAGGCACCACGGTCCTCTTGCGAGATCCCTACCCAGGTCTGATCACTCTGCAGTGCAGTCTGCCCAGAGCAGTCAGCGCCTTACACGGCGGAGTCAGTCGGGCTGGCTCAGCCCGCTGCTTCACATGCATCGTTTGGCGGACGGGCGCCCAAACTTGCCAAAACGGAGACAGCAGCCATCGACACCTAGGAACATGACTGTAGATCTGTCACTCGACTGGTGTTGGGGTGCAACGTGGCCGGACGAGGCCCATCACGTCAGGAGCTCATCCGTCGACGGCGCCGAAGCGAGCTGATCGGCCGCATAGAGGAACAGACGACCTTCCAAGACGCCCTGAGGCAGCCTCCCGAGGATGCCACTCAGTTTCTCTTTCACATCCATGGCCCAGCTGGTGTAGGTAAATCTACCCTGGTGCGCCAGCTACAGAGCATCGCTCACGATGCGGAAGCGTTAACGGCCGTCGTAGATGAATCAGTTTCCGATCCCGTCGAAGCAATGAGGGCCATCAGCTTCCAGTTCGCACAGCAAGGGAATGAATTTAAAAACTTCGACAAGCTGCTAGCCACCTATAGGCAGCGTCGCCACGAGGTTGATTCCAACGCCGCGGCAGCGGGAGCCGAGGCAAGCCAGCAGGGTCTAACTGAGGCCAGCCCATCAAACTCCAGCGTGATCGCCTCGCGGCTTGGCTTGGTTGGGCTAGGCATGATTCCAGGAGTCGGACCTTTCGCCGGAGCAGTTGACCCTGCTCGGGTGGCGCTTGGCGCAGATCGAGTCAAGTCGATGCTCAGCAGTCGGCTACGAAGCCACGAGGACGTCGAACTTGTCGCTTCACCACTACAGTCCCTCACTCCCCTGTTTTTGCAGGACCTGGGAGACATCGCCAAGCGTCGACCATGGCTGGCGCTTTTCTTCGACACATACGAACGAATCGGCCCGCTTCTTGACGCATGGCTACAGTCCATCATTGTCAGCGATCAGCATGGCCAGATGCCAGCAAATGTACTGGTGGTTCTGGCGGGGCAATCACAGCTGGACGTAAGGTGCTGGGGTGACTGGCTCGACTTGGTTACAGACCTCCCACTAAACATATTCACCGAATTCGAGGCCAGACAGCTTTTGACAGCCAAGGGAGTCACCGACGAGCGAATAGCCGAGGTGATCTTGCAAGTCTCCGGCAGGTTGCCAGTCTTGGTGTCCACCCTTGCCGAGTCACAGCCGAATAGCGTTGAAGATGTAGGAGATCCCAGCGGCACTGCCGTGGAACGGTTCCTCAAATGGGAGTCTGATCCAGCCCATCGAACCGTCGCTATGGCCTGCTCTCTCCCAGAGGAGGTCAACGAGGATATCTATTTTAAGGCCGTCAGTCACGAAGAATATGGCCACCTCTTCACATGGCTCCGATCTCTCCCCTTCGTTACCGATCATTCTGGCCAGCTCCGCTATCACGAGGTGGTACGGGAGGCCATGCTGCGGCTCCAGCGCCAGCAGTCTCCTGAGCGATGGAAGAGACAACACTCCCACCTGGCAGAAGCCTTTCAGGAGTGGCGCAGCCGAATCGAGGAAGACACTGCCTCGACGCGGAGCCTGTGGACGGACGAGGTTTGGCGTGGCTACAAACTTCAGGAAACCTATCATCGGCTATGCGCAGATCACCGAGCCACGCTTCCCAAGGTATTACAGGAACTCCTCGATGCCTACGACGCTAAACTGAGTATTCTTCGGCGCTACGTTCAGACAATCGCACGGGCAGGTCGTGACGCCGATGCACGCCCGGTTCGCGATTGGGCGAAACGACTCCAAGCCGCCCTGGCAGACCCCAACCCCGGCATCTCCATACTGACACTGCTCCTCTCACACGGCGATTTGGATAAATCGACGCAATCCCGCGCCCTGATCATGCGCGCCTGGGAATATCGTATTGTTGATCAGGTCCAGCAATCCATGACGGATTACACTACAGCTATCAATCTCCACCCCACTGCACGCGCATTCCGAGGCCTAGGGGAAGTCCACCTGCTGAGGGACGAGCTCGAGGACGCTCTGATCAATTTCAATCAAGCCGTCGAAATCGAGCCGGACTCCGCCTGGTCCATTGCGAACCGCGGGCGGACGCGATACGCAATGAAACAGTACGAAGAGGCGATAGGCGATCTCAATAGGGCCATTGAGATCGACCCCCAACACGCATGGGCCCTGAATATCCGCGGCCTCACATTCCATGCAATGGATCGATACGATGACGCAGTAGCAGATTTCACCCGAGCGATCACATCAGCGCCCGAACTCTCATGGTCCTACATCAATCGAGGCGAGGCGCACAAGTCTGCATCACGGTACGGCCAAGCAATTACTGACTTCACTCGAGCGATAGAAATCGATCCCGAGCGAGCCTGGGCCTTTACCAATAGAGCTCTAACTTACCATTCACTACACCAACACAATGCAGCACTTGAAGACTTTGCCAGGTCTCTCGAAATCGAATCCCACCCTTTCACGCTCACCTACCGGTCTCTTGTGTATAGAAAACTAGGGCGATACACAGAAGCCTTGGCAGACCTGGAGCGCGCGATCACACTTGATCCCTTCTACACCTGGGCCATAACCAGTCGAGGACTGTTCTACGCATCGCTGGCCAGAACCGAAGAAGCACTAGCTGATCTCACCCGAGCTATCGAGCTGGAACCACGCACAGCCTCGTTCTTGCGGAGCCGCGGGCAAATCTATCGATTGGAAGGCCGCCTGGAGGAAGCTCTTTCCGATTTCACGTGCGCGCTAGAGCTTGAACCAAATGACGCGTTCTCGCTAACGAATCGGGGCGTAATTTCCCGCCTCCAGGGAAGGTACGAAGACGCTCTGAGTGACTTCGCCAGGGCAGCCGATCTAGATCCAAGTGACGGATGGAGCCAGTACGAGAAGGCGGTTGTCCTACACGCCCTGCAGGATCAGGGTCGGGAGGCTCAAATAGCGCACGTAGTGGAAATGTTTTCCACAATGGAACCTCAGACTCTCTACTCGCGCGCAAATCTCTTTCTCACCCACTGCCTGACGCCTGATTGGGAGAAGGCAGAATTCTTCCTCAAAGCCGCCATGGATAGCAACCCATCAGCTGGCGAAATGTCAGAACTTACGACTGTTATGGATAGCCTGACACTCACAGTCGAATTCCCGGCTAGGATTCTTGAAACCTTCAGGGGCCATCTAAGGAATGCTTCACCTGAAACGCACTAAGCAATCCTTTACCTGGCATTTGATTCACCGTGACAGAGGGTGCCTTCTTTGGATCTAACCCAGCAGGTGAGCGTTAACCGCGCGAGCCGCAGCAACCAACTCAGGCAGTTCAATAACGTCAGCCCCCTCGGTCACAAGGGTCTCCACGCCCACGCAATCGGCCACCAGGAGACTCGGCTCCCGCCACGCGATGACTACTCGGCGGATTGGGGAGCGGAGGATCAGCTGGGTGCATGTGAGGGGGCGGGAGCGGCGTTCCGAGCAGGGCTCCAGGGTGCTGTAGATGGTGGCGCCGGCCAGGCGCGGGTCGTCCGCCGGGAGCTTGGCCAGGGCCGATTCCTCGGCGTGGACGTGGGCGTCCGTCTCGCGCGAGTAGCCGTGGGCCAGTTCCTCGCCGTCGGCGCTCACGATGATGGCGCCGACCGAGAACGCGCCTTCCGCCGGCGGACATTTGCGGGAGAGCTCGATGGCCCGCTCCATCCAGGTCACGTCATCGGCGTGTGTCACGCGGATCCCTCCTGCTTGGGCAGGTAGCGGAGCAGGACCACGTCGCCGATGGTGGTGGCCTCGGCGAGGTGCATCCGGTGGGTCGAACCGCCCGGGTAGCTGGCGGGGTTCAGGAAGCGGGGGGCACCCGGGTCGCCGACGACCAGGGGGGCGATGGCGAGGTGGATCTCGTCGGCCAGGCCCTGGGAGAGGAACGCCGTGTGGATCTGGCCTCCGCCCTCCACCATCAGCCGCTCTATGCCGCGCGCGCCGAGGTCGTCCAGCAGGGCGCCGAAGTCAATGGTCGGGCCCGTGGAGACAACGTCCGCGAGACCGGCGAGCGTCTCTCGGAGCTTCTCCTCGCCCGCGTCTGTGGTGTAGGCGAGCTTGTCCCCGCCGTGGTGCCAGAACTTCAGGTCGGCATCCAGGTCCCCGCTCGCTGAGATGGTCACCTTGAGCGGGTAGGCGGGCTTCCCCGCGGCCACCCGGGCTTCGCGCCGCTCCTCGCTGTTGACCAGCAGCCGGGGATTGTCGGACCGCATCGTGCCGGCACCGATCAGGATGGCGTCGGACTCAGCGCGCACCTGGTCGACGCGGTCAAAGTCCTCGCTGTTGCTCAGCAGGAGCCGCGTCGTGCTGGTGTCATCGATGTAGCCGTCCACGGATGTGGCCACGCTCAGCAGGACGTACGGGCGGGGCATCGAGGTCTCCTTCGGTTGCTGGTCAGTGCTGAGGGAGTCAGGTCAGGCCTGGCGTAGTACGGCGTCGGTCAGAGCGTCCTTGAAGTCGCTCACGCCAGGGACCGTACGCCATTGATCAAGAATGCCGTCCAGCTGGGCCAGCTCCCGCGAGATCCGGTCCGAGCCGGTCTCCTTCGCGACGCTGAGGGCTTGCAGGCCGACGACCGCTGCCTGCTCAGCCTCCCCCACCCTCGCCAGCGAGACGGCCTCCCGGCCGAGGTACACCCCGCGGTCACGGTGATAGCCGGCGGGCAGCCGGCTGATGGCGTTCCGGAAGCCCTCGGCCGCCCCTCGATGGTCTCCCAGCGCCGAGAGGCTGTGCGCCCGCTGCACGTCGATGTACGCCGCATCCAGCCATACGCCCCACGGGGAACTGGGATCCGGGTCCATGGTGGCGTGGAGCTCCAGGGCGTGTTCGTACGCTCGCTGGGCCGACAGCGGGTCGTCCCTCAGGGCGTGCCCGTGCGCCCCGTACGTCGCGGCCACCGCGGCCAGGCGGCTTCGTGGCACGGCTCGGTCTTCCGCCGCCTCCGCTACGTCCACCGCCTCGATCGGGTCGTTCATGTCCCCGGCGAGCTGGCTGCGGCGCGCCAGGATGTACGTGGTGAGCTCGTCGTCTCCTGCCATGTGCGAGGCCTCCAGCGCCTCCCGCATCCAGTGCTGGGCGGCGCGGAAGTCCCCAAGGTCCTGGTAGAGCCAGCCGCACAGTTCGGAGTACTGGGTCTGGAGCTGGAGGAGCTGCCGGCGGTCGGTTCCGCGGCGGTCCACCCGTAGTTCCTTGATGGCGGCGATCTGCTGCTGGACGGTCGGTATCACCCGGTGCGGCCCGAACAGGTTGTCGTTGTCGATCAGCACTCTTCGGGTGGCCTGGAGGAGTTCGATCGGGTCGGCCCCGGACGCAACGAGATCCGCGCGGGGGGCGGGGGCCGCTGCCGCCGAGAGGTTGGGGGTTGCGGCTATCGCCGCGCCTGCGCCGAGCGCGCCGATCAGGGCCCTTCGGGACAGCGACACGAAGATGATCCTTCCGTCATCGGAACGTACGGGGACTGACATCCCCTCCTCCGACGGTGCCTGAATTTCCGATTCCCCAGCCAGGGCCACAGGGGCTTTAGCCACATGAGGCCCTCGATTAGCCACATCCCCCTTGGGAAGGGCCTCAAGGCTGACTCCTTCGAGGATTGAGGTGTGGAGCCGGACGAGCGATCCGCTCGCCCCGAGAGCGTCGTCGTACGCCCGGACCAGATCGGCGGATGCGGCTTGGCCTCCACGCTCGACGCGTGCCATGTAGCTGGCGTTGAACAGGATGGTTCCGCTGAGCTTGCCCAGCGATAAGCCCCGGTGCGTGCGCCAGGCGCGCATCTCGGCGCCGAGGTAGTGCTGTGGGCCTGCATGCGGTGTCAGATCGTTCGGACGCTGCCCCACTCTGTCCCCCCTCATGCGGCCCATGTGGCCACCCTTGGGCGGCCACATGGCAGGTCTGCCGAACAGTCAATTTCCCTCGCTACAAAGGATGCAGAGGGGCGGGCGACCAGCCTAGCGACGCAGGTCGGAGCGCTCCATCCGATGCCGACGAAGGGGCGGGATTGTGACAACGGCAGCGACTCGGCAGCTCGTGAATCAGAGCGCGCAGCGCTCGCTCGGCGACTACCCCGTTGGGGCGGGCGCCGGCCGGGCATCACTTTTCCTCCAGCTCCACGACTCGCTCACGGAGTTCGACCACTTCACTCTGAAGTCGAGCGACCTGCTCGCGAAGCTCTGCGATCGCGGCCTCGGGGCCGACGAGCCTGGCATTGTCCGAAGCCGCAGCCGTCAGGAACGCTCCCTTGCCCTGGTGGCTCACCACGAGGCCGTCCGTCTTGAGCTGACGGATGGCGTCACGCGCCACGGTCACGGTGACGCCGTACATCACCTGGAGGTCCGCCAGGGACGGCAGCTTGCCGGACTCGGCAAACTCGCCGGCCGCGATCCTCCCCCGCAGCTGCTCCGCAACCTGCTGGTAGGCGGGCTTGCCCGTCCACTCAACCATCTGCACCTCAAGTCTCTTCGCGGTCACTGCCTCAGTGTGCCTAAGCGGCACAGGTAGGACCAGCGCTCGCTCCGCTCTTACGCCGAGGGGGCTTGCGCAACCCTGCCTCACAGTGCACTCTGAGGCAGAGCTGAGCTTCGACCTGAAGCCAGGCCCAATCGGCCGCAGCTGCCCGGAGGGCAGCCGCGATCGAGCCCGCACCGCCGTGCCCGGAGGGCCCTCGAACGGGGTCTGAAGGAAGCACTCGTTCCTTGAGAACTGAACAGCGTGCCAAGTGAGACGAGACGGGGCGTGATCCCCGTCCCCATGGCGATGGGTTGTCGCCGGCGGCCACTTCGTCCGCGTCCTGGCTCTGGAGAACACCCCTCGGGGTGCCACCCGGTACGCGCCGCCCTGCTGGCGTCAGAGCAGTGACGATGACGCGCCCGATTCTCAGGCTCGGGACCGGAGCGCCGTGGCAACGGTGCGCTGGTGAAGCCTCGCCCCTCCGGCTTGGAGGCTGCTGTGTTCCTTCGACATCTGTGGGCGCCGGCCGTACTGGACCGGTACGGCCAGCCGCGCCCTTCGCGTCACCGCACGACCGCTGTGCGAGGCGGCTCCGGACTTCATCGTCCGGCCCCGCTTGCACAACCCTTCCACCCTTCCGAAGCGCTGCCTGCGCTCCGGCCGGTTGCCTCCTCCGCCCGTCACGTACGGGCGGGGTCGAGGGGAGCCGCGATTCGGGCTTCACCACCAGGGCTGGGTCGCCTCTCGCCAAGGACCGCGACCGCCCTCGCCACCACTTCCCTTCGGTACCGAGGAGTTCCTGTGGATGCTGCAACCTTCGCCGCCGTGTTCGCCACCCTGTACGTCGCGCATAGCGTCGGGGATCACTGGGTGCAGACCTCCCGCCAGTCTGCCGACAAGGGCAAGACCGGATGGACCGGCCGCCTGGCCGACGCCCGCCACGTCGCCACCCTGACCGCCACCAAGCTCGCCTTACTCCTCCCCGTCGCGTTGCTGCTCGGCCTGGACCTCTCGGTCGTGGGCCTGGTGGTCGGGCTGGGAGTGGATGCGGTAACGCACTGGTGGGCCGACCGCCGCAGCACCCTCGCCTGGCTGGCCAAGGCCACCGGCCAGACGGAGTTCTACCAGCTCGGCACGGGTGCTCACCCGCTGCACCCGGTCACCGCCGAGGGCACGCCCGCGGCCCACCTCGGCACCGGCGCCTACGCCCTCGACCAGTCCTTCCACCACCTGTGGCTGCTGGTCGCAGCCCTGCTCATCACCACCATCTGAGCTGCTCCACCCCCGGGCGGTCGCCTCTCGCCAAAGACCGCGACCGCCCCGGGCAGCAAGCCCCTTCGACATCAGGAGAGTGCACCATGCGTACCTTCATCGGCGGCCACGAGGTCGTCAGCACCGACGAGTTCATCGAACTGGCCCTCGGCACCCCGCTGGAGCTGTGGCTCGGCGTGCAGGACGAGAGTGAGGAGGAGCGCGCGGCCCGCCTGGACGCGGCCCGCGACATCCTCGCCGAGTACCCGAACCTCCCCGACGACGTCAGCCGGGTCGCCGCCCAGGTGATCGAGGCCCACGCACCCGAGCTGTTCAACGTCGTCCCGATCGCGGCCCGCTCCGGCGCCCGTCGGCGCAATGGCAAGGGCCGGGTGGCGGCGTGAACTCCACGATGCCCCAGCCGGAGCACCTGCTCGACCACCGTGGCGAGCCCCGGCCGACCGTGCCCATGCCGACCTTGACCTACGAGCAGGCGCGCCTCGGGCTGGCCTTCCACGAGGCTGGGCACGCGGTGCTGTCCATGGCCTACGGCATGCAGGTCATCGACAGCCAGGTGATCGCCTGGCAGGCCGACAACGGGACCATCTCGGTCACGGGCAACACTCGGCACGTCGCCGCCGGGGTTTCGCCCTGGCGGTACGCCGCCCAGAGCGCGGCCGGCGAGCTCGCCCACGTCCGCCACCTGAAGCAGACCGAGCTGTGGACGCCCGAGCTGGAAGCGGGTTGCGTGTCCCTGCACGACCGCGAGCTGGCCATCGACGTCCTCGCCCAGTTCGGCTATCTCCTCGGCCGCGGCCACGCCCCGCTGGGCGGGAAGTCCTGGCCCCACATCCAGCGCGTAGCCGACCGCACGGTCGCGCTGCTGTGGCCCTACATCACCACGGTTGCCCTCGCCATGGACCAGCGGACGAAGCTGACCGGGGACGAGATCGCCGACCTGACGGGTCTGACCAACCCCGACCTCGGGGGTGCGGCGTGAGCCACACCATGACGGCCCTGTCCGCGGCACTCCCGCTCGTATCCGGATGGTCGGTTCACAGTCTGTGGATGCGGCGCCGAATCGAAACCGCCCGCCGCGACCCGCTCACCGGCCTGTGGACTCGGGCCCCCTTCGAGCAGAGGGCCCGCAAGAGCCTGTCGCAGCAGTGCCAGCGCGCCGTCCTCGTCTTGGACCTCAACCGGTTCAAGGAGATCAACGACACGCTCGGCCACGCCGCCGGTGACGCGGTCATCCGCGCGACCGGGCAGCGCCTTGGCCTGTGGGCCGAGGAACACGCCGGGATCTCCGGGCGCCTGGGCGGGGACGAGTTCGCCGTCGTCATCCCCGGCTACGGCATCGACAAGCTGCGCAGCGACCTGGTCATGCTGACCGGGTGGCTGGACCAGCCAGTGCTGTTCGAGGGCCGCTCCATCGAGGTGCACACCTCGATCGGCGCCGCTTACCACCGCGCCGGCACCGACCTGTCCACCCTGCTGCGCCGTGCGGACGAGCAGATGTACAAGGCCAAGCAGCGCGGTGGGGGCTGGCGCATCACGCATCGCCTGACCGTCCAGGAAACGTCCACGGTCAACGGTCGCCGGGCCGGCCGCCGCGGCACCACCGGGGAGGCAACGTGATGCCGGACCGCAGGTCCTTGACCAAGGTGCAGAAGGTCGTCCTCACGGCCGCCTTCCTGCCCATGCTCGCCACTGGCATCGCCGGCGGCGCGGGAACGTTCAGCAACATCAGCCGCGCCTACGGCTCGGGTACGGCACTCGGCGCGGTGGCGGCCGGCGAGGGCGCGACCGCCGTTCTGGCGCTGGTGCTGCTCGGGCTGACCATGCTGGGGCAGTCCTCCCCCGGCATCATCCGGACGGGATTGTGGGCTCTTCCCACTGCCGCGTCAGTCATGGCCGCCATGGCCGCCGATGATCCGGGCCGCACCGTGATCTACGCCGTGACGCCGATGGGCATGTGCGTGTCTGCGGAGGGCATGGCGTTCCTCGCCCGGCGGATCGTGGTCCATCAGGACGGCCACGACATCGAGGCTGAAGCGAGGGCCGCTGCCGTGGTGCGGGCGCTGGCGTACCACCGGGCCCGTGCGGCGAACCACCCTCAGTCGTGGGTGCGGAAGTCGTCGGACCGAACCTCGTGGCGGCTGGCCCGCAAAGTCGGGCTGGGAGACGCCTCGCTGGGCGCCCGACTCCTGGACGTCCAACGCGACCGTCTGACCAGCGGTGCGGACGCTGCTCTCGCCGTCATGTTCACCGCTCCCGCAAACCTGCATGAAACGGTGGAGTTCACTGTAAATCGGTTGGGATCTGACCTGCACGAGTCGACCGCCGAGTCCCCGGCCGCCGCTGCCGAACTGCCCTCGCCCGAGTCGGCCGACCCGGTTCCGGCCATCGAACCGGCGGAGCCGACAGAGGCGGTCCCGGCAGTCGAGCCGGTACAGCCTCCTGATGCGGCTCCGGTGAAGTCGGTCGCCGCGTTGAAGTCCGTACCGCGTAGGGCGACCGGTCGAGTGCCTCAGTCGGCCCGCACTCCCCGACCGACTCGCACACCGGATGAACTCCTCGCCGAAGCGCGGAAGGCCACAGCCGACTGGTCCGACGACGAGCTGACGGCCGAAGCGATCCGCAAGGCAGTCCGCACGTCGTCGGCAAACGGCCGCACTCTGCGCGACACACTCAGGGCTGAGCGGACTAAGCAGCCGACCGCGGCTGAGGCGGCAGCCTGATGGCCGTCCAGCCACGGTTCTGGGACCCGCGTGGGGAACGCTTCGGCATCCCCACGTATCCGTGGAACCTCGCCCCGCTCGGCCTGGCCACCCGCCGTCAGCTCCGCGAGCAGGGGCTCCGCCCGGGTGGCCAGGACGTGGTCGCGCAGGTGCTCTGGCACTCCAACCGCTACCGCCGGCCGGGGACCCCCGGCATTCGCGTGGCCTACCTCTTCGCCATCGACCGGGCCAAGCCCGTACGGCCGATGACGCCCGGACGCCGCGCCGCCCTCGCCGAGGCGATGCGTGCCCGCCGTACCTGCCCCGACTGCCAGCAGGACGCCGGCTACGTCATCCCGACCTCTCTCGGTAGCTGCACTGCGTGCAGCGCCGTCCACGAGCAGCGCGCCGCCTGAACAAGGCACGCACTCTGCGTGCCCGCCTGCGCAAGGACCGGACTCACCATCAAGGCACGGGCCCGACCGCTCACCTCTCACAGCAGTCGGCCGGGCCCGTCTTACCCCTCGCACTGGAAGGGAAGCACCAGTGAACCACCGCGATGAGCACGACTTCTTCAGGCGGCTCGAAGCCGAGCTGTCCGCAGACTTCCACGCGGACGTTGTTGACCTCGACAAGGCCCGTACCGCCCGCGCCTCGGGGGCCGACTCGTCGGACCACCCCGCCCCGGTCCCCGCCGAGGACGAGTCGGGCGACCCGACGGCCCGACGGCTGGTCGACGGACCCGCGCTCGCCGGACCCGGATACCTGGGCCGCCTGCTCGGCGCGAAGCGGCAGGCGATCGTCCCGCCGTGGCTGCGGTCGACCGAGGAGCTGAAGACGGCCACCCTGTGGGTGGCCCGGCACTACACGCACCTCGCCGGGTATCACGCGCTGCGGTCCCCCGTCTACGCTGCCCGCCTCGCCTTCCAGTCTCCGCGCGGGGCCGCGAAGGTGGTCGGGGGGACGATGCGCTGGCTGATCGACCGCGAGGGCGAGCCGGTCCGCGCGGCGGCCGTCCGCCGTGAGGACGCGATCGAGTACCTGACCCTGTCCCGCCAGCGCGACGGCCGCGTCCGGCTACGCGCCATCATCGCCGGCCTCGCCCTCCTGGTCGGGTCCATCACCGCGCTCGCCGTCTACGTCCTGGCTCCGGGCTGGATCCACGCCCTCTCCGTCAGCGCCCTGATCCTCGCCCTCGGTGCGGCCGGCCGCCGCCCGGATGCGCCGGTCATCAACCGGGCCGTGGAAGTGGCGAAGGCCCCCAAGCTGACCTCGGACATCATCCTGCGCGCCCTCGGCGCCCTCGGCATCGCTCCGATCAACCAGGCGCAGTCCAAGGGCCGTGACGGCTTCACCTTCACCGCTCCCATCACCCGCGACGGCCCCGGCTGGCGTGCCGAGGGAGACCTTCCCTACGGCGTCACCGTCACCGACGTCATCGAGCGCCGCGACAAGCTCGCCTCAGGTCTGCGCCGCCCCCTCGGGTGCGTCTGGCCCGAGGCCGTCCCCGACGAGCACACCGGCCGCCTCGTGCTCTGGGTCGGCGACCAGGACATGTCCACCGCCAAAAAGCCCACCTGGCCGCTCCTGAAGTCCGGCGAGGTGGATCTCTTCCGTCCGGTGGCCTTCGGTACCGACCAGCGCGGACGCTGGGTGGAGATCACCCTCATGTACATCGCGGCCGTCATCGGCGCCATCCCCCGCATGGGCAAGACCTTCCTCCTGCGCCTGCTCCTGCTCATCGCGGCCCTCGACAGCCGCGCTGAGCTGCACACCTACGACCTCAAGGGCACGGGCGACCTCGACCCGGTGGGCGAGAAGGTCTCCCACCGCCACCGCGCCGGAGATGAGGACTCGGACATCGACTACGCCCTCGCCGACCTCCGCGAAGTCCGCGAGGAACTCCGCCGCCGGGCGAAGATGATCCGCTCCCTCCCCCGCGACATCTGCCCCGAGTCGAAGGTGACCTCGGAGCTGGCGAACAAGCCCAAGCTCGGCCTGCACCCGATCGTCATCGGGGTGGACGAGTGCCAGGTCTGGTTCGAGCACCCCAAGCACGGAGCCGAGTTCGAGGAGATCTGCACCGACCTGGTCAAGCGTGGCCCCGCCACCGGCATCGTCCTGCTCCTGGCCACCCAGCGCCCGGACGCCAAGGCCCTGCCCACCGGCATCTCGGCGAACGCCTCAGCCCGGTTCTGTCTGAAGGTCATGGGCCAGCTGGAGAACGACATGGTCCTGGGCACCTCCAGCTACAAGCGGGGCGTGCGGGCCACGATGTTCTCCTGGAAGGACAAGGGCATCCACTACTTCGTGGGTGAGGGGGCGGACGCCCGCATCGTCTCCTCCGTGTACGTGGACGCCCCCACCGCCGAAGCAATCGGCAACCGGGCTCGCGCCGCCCGCGAGTCCGCCGGCACCCTCAGCGGCCACGCCCTCGGCCAGGAGCCCGAGCACGACGAGCGGTCCTCGTACGACCTGCTCTCGGACATCCTCGCCGTCGTCCCCGCCGAGGAGCCCAAGGTCTGGTCCGAGATCGTCGTATCGCGTCTCGCCGAGCTGCGACCGGACGTCTACGGCGGCTGGGACCCCGAGGGCCTGGCCGCCGCCCTCAAGCCCCACGGCGTCCCCACCGGACAGGTCTGGGGCAAGACCGAGGAGGGCAAGGGCGCAAACCGACGCGGCATCGAGCGCGCCCGAATCACGGGCGCCGTTGCTGAGCATGACGGAAAGCGGGATGCGAGCTAGCCACAGGCCGCCGCTAGGCCTAGCAGCACACCCCGCTAGGTCTAGCGGCACCGCTAGCACCCCATATACCGCCTGATCAGCCCGCTAGCTCCTAGCGGGCCCGCCCCCGCACGCCCTGAAACCGGCCTGGGAGGCCCCGATGACCCTCTTCCTCACCGCTAGCGCCCTCATCCTGCTGTTCACGCTCAGCTACACCGCGACGTGCGTGGCCTCGCCGTTCGGCAACTGCCGCAAGTGCCGCGGCTTCGGCTACCTCGCGCGGACCGACCGCAAGGGCCGACCCAAGCGCGGCAAGGACTGCCGCCGCTGCCAGGCCACCGGCAAGCGCATCCGCGTCGGCCGCTGGATCTACAACCGCGCCGTCCACGTCCACCGCGCCGGCACCCGCTGAACCCACACCCCAAGGGAGCACACCGTCATGGCCCGCGAAAAGTACGCGTTCACCGACAAGGACCCGCACAGCCTCGGCGAACTCGCCCGGGTCCTCTACCTCGGCACCAAGGCCGTCCGCCGCCAGCAGCGCGGCAAGTCCATCAGGGCGATCGAGAACGAGATCGACCGCATCCGCGAGGAGGCCCAGGCCCGCGAGGACGCGCGTAACAAGCGCCGCAGGTAGCCGGAGCGAGTAGGCCGGCAGCCGAACGCCATGAGGCGTATCCCCCCGCCGAGCTGGCGGCAGACCGGCTCGGCCGCCGGCCCTCACTCGAAACCCGGCCCTCGAAAGGGCCGGACCGCCACACACCCTATCCGCTCCCAACCCCGAGCAAGGAGAACCCCATTGGCCGTCACCGTCTCCCTCGTCGCCCTCTTCGGACTCGTTCTCTTCTTCCTCCTGCGCTCCCGAACCCTCGGCTACGGCAGCGCCTTCATCGCCGCGATGTTCGGCTTCTTCCTCGCGTCCACCGGCGCCGCCACCCCCATCAACCAGCTCGCCCAGGCCGTCATCCACGCCATCCCCAACCTGTAGGAGGCACGGTGAACCACGACATCACCCGTCGGGAGACGGAGGTCCACCACCCGGTCCCCCTGGCTCCGCCCGTCCCGGGGCCGACGGCCGCTCAGCAGCCCCTCGTCGTCCCGGACGTCCAGACGATCCAGCTGCCCGACGGCCGCATCATCACCGGCTACGCCATCAACCCGGCGAAGGCTCCCGAGCCCGTCCGGGAGCGCCGCACCATCAACCCGGTCGCCGTCAACATCGCCCTCGGCGGCATCGGCTTCGCCGCGGCCTGCGGTGGGCTGATGCTCCTGACCACCTTCATCGCCGCGGTCGCCGCGCTCATCCAGCAGCTCATCATCCTGGCCGCCGTCATCTTCGGCGGCTTCATCGCCACCCAGGTCCTCGGAAACCACGACCGGGGCAACACCGGGACGGTCGTCAACATCCGCCGGGCCGTCTTCAAGCGCAACCACTTCCACGGCTGAAGCCACCCGAAGGGAGAGGCACGTGTTCGAGATCCGCGTCATCTGCACAAAGCCCGAGGCCCCCGACATCAGCAGGGCCCTGTCGGAGACGTTCGTCACTGGCCCGGTCCGCCAGCACCCCACCCGGGACGGCGACCGCGTCCGCCTGTACGTCACGGCCGAGCAGGCGGTGAACCGGTGGCCGGCGCCCGAGACCGCGTACGCCAAGGCTCCGAGCATCATCAGCGAGATCGGCTGGACCGCACGCGGCGTCCGTGAGTGCCTCCACGCCGTCCACGTCCGGGAGTTCTGGCTCCGCAAGGCCGCACTCCTGGACCGGATCGCCCTCACCGACGACGACCCCGTCCACGGCGACGCCGCGACCCTCGCCACCGAGGCCGCCCGCCGCCTCATCGACCTCGACGGCGCCCGCGCCCTGGACCACCCGGACAGCACCCGGCAGCCCCGCGGCTACGTCCGGCAGGAATACGCCACCTGGATCGGCAAGCAGTAGCTGTGCCCGGGGCGGTCGCCTCTCGCCAAAGACCGCGACCGCCCCGGTTCTCCACGCCCTTCGACAGAACTGGAGACCACCAGCATGACCCACACCACCGGCATCCGGCGATACGGCGATCCCGACCGCCCCTTACTGCTCGACCTGTTCTGCTGCGCCGGCGGCGCCGCCATGGGCTACCACCGTGCTGGATTCACGGTCGTAGGTATCGACGTCATCGACAGGTCCGACCACTACCCGTTCGCCTTCCGGCAGGGCGACGCCCTGAGCGTCCTCGCCGCCCTGATCGAGTCCGGCGAGATCACCTCCTACTCGGCCATCCACGCGTCCCCGCCCTGCCAGAACAAGTGCGCGCTGACCGTGGGCACCAACCGGGCCATGGGCTGGGGCGGCACCCATAAGGATCTCGTCGCGCCCACCCGCAAACTCCTCGACGCTTCCGGACTCCCGTACGTGATCGAGCAGCCCGATGGCAAGGCCGACGTCCGCAAGGACATCACCCTGTGCGGCGAAATGTTCGGCCTCGGCGTCCTACGCCACCGCAACTTCGAACTCGGCGGATGGAGCACCTCGAAGCCCCAGCACGTCCGGCACCGTGGCTACGTCCGTGGCTGGCGCCACGGCGTCTACCGCGACGGCCCTTACGTCGCTGCCTACGGATCCGGTGGCGGCAAGGCCACCATCCCCGAGATGCAGGCGGCGATGGGCATCACCTGGACCGACGTCCGTGAGGAGCTGACCGAAGCCATCCCGCCTGCCTACAGCGAATGGCTCGGCCTCGCTCTCCTCGCCCGGACACCGGTCGGGGCGGTGGCCGCGTGAACACCGTGACCGAGCTCCTCCAAACGGCGCTGCGGCTGGCTGAGCTGGGCCTGCCCGTCTTCCCTCTTCGGCAGGGCAAGCTCCCCTTCGGAAACTGCTCCGCCTGCGCCCGCTCGGCGTGCGGGGACCGGCCGCACATGAAGGCCGCCGGCGCCTGCCAGTGTCCGGCCCCCTGCCACGGCTGGGCGGCTGCCACCGCTGATCCCGCCGTCCTCTCCTCCAGGGCATGGGCCAGCGCCTGGCAGCAGGCCGGAGCGATTGCCTACCACCCTGGCGGGGCCGACCTCACCGTCGTGGACCTCGACAACCGCGAGGCCGTCCTCTGGGCTCGGCAGAACCTCCCCGCGACCAAGGCGGTCGCGACCACACGCGGGGAGCACTGGATCTACCAGGGCGCCATGGTCTCTGCCAACAGGGTCCTGCCGGGCGTCGACATCAAGTCCCGCATGCAGTACACCCGCTGGTACGGGCCCGGCACCGGCTCCATCGCGGTGCTGCCGGCCGCCGTCCGCGCTCTCACCGCAAGGGAAGAGACCACCCCGCCCCGGGCGAGGGTGGCCTCTTCGTCCGCCGGGCGCGCCAGGTGGGATCGGTCCGTCGCCACCGGATGCCGTCATACGGAGACCTTCGTCCGCACCGGCCTGGACCGGGGCCTGGCCAAGGTTGTTGCCTGTCGCGAGCAGGGCGCTGGCAGCCAGGCCTACGGCGTGGCACGGTTCCTCGCCGCGCAGCACACCGCGTGCCCGGGACCGTGCGGCCTGGGCACGCTCGCACAGCAGATCATCGACGCCGCCGTGTCGGTCGGCGTACCGCAGGCCTACGCCGAGCGCGCCGTCACCAACGGATTCGCCAACGCCGGGCTGGTGAGGGCGTCGTGACCATCGGCCCCACGCCCGCCGAACAGGCCTCGGCATCCGATCAGGGTGGGACGCCCAAGGTCGTCGCCCGTCAGGGCGTCCTTTCGGCCCTTCAGCGCTCTGAGCGATTCGCCGGTGACGCGGAGAGTCGCAGCTTGGAGGACCCGACGCCGGAGCGGCCCGGAATCCGGATCTACGCCGCACCCGTCTACCGCTCTCACTACGACGGCGCCCGCTGGTCCAAGCGCTACGCCAGCACCCCCACCGCGGTCTGCGCCTGCCGCTGTGGGCAGACCCGTACAGGCACCGGGCAGCGCTCCGTGGCAGCGCTGGTTGCCGAATACAACCAGCACCGCGAGACCTGCCCCCTGCTCACCGGCGCTTCGGAAGGGAGGGAGGCCGCATGAGCCTCGCCGAAGAGCTGCCCGCGCCGTCCAACCCGATGGCGGTTGCCCGCCGGATACTGCCCGGCTGGCAGGACGACGAACAGCGACTGCTGTGTCGTCGCTGGCGCGGGTCGTGGATGAGGTGGAACGGCACCTGCTGGCGGGAGCTGGACGAGCAGCAGATGCGCGCCGGCCTCTACACCCGGCTGGAGCACGCCACGTACACCGCCGGTCTCGACAAGGACGGCAACCCTGAGATCCGAGACTGGGCACCCACCAAAACGAAGCTAAGCAACCTGCTCGACGCCCTCGGCGCAATCACCCTGCTGCCGACGGATGTGGACCCGCCGTCTTGGACCGACCCCGACCAGCCGAACCCGGGCCCGACCGTCGCCTGCCGCAACGGCCTGCTGCGGATCCGCGACCGGTGCCTGCTGGAGCACGGGCCTGGCTTCTTCAATCTCGTCGCCGTCCCTTTCGACTACGACCCCGCCGCCACCGCGCCGAACTGGGAGGGCTTCCTCCGCAGGCTGTGGCCCGACGACCCGGCGTCGGTCGCGGCCCTGCAGGAGTGGTTCGGCTACGTCCTGTCCGGCCGGACCGACCAGCAGAAGATCCTGCTCATGAAGGGCCCGACCCGATCCGGCAAGGGCACCATCGCCCGGGTGATGAAGGAGCTGGTCGGCAAGGAGAACCTCGCCGGGCCGACCCTCTCGGGGTTGGGCACGAACTTCGGCCTGGCCTCGCTGATCGGCAAGCCGCTCGCAGTCATCTCCGATGCGCGCCTGTCGGGCAATGACAACGGAGTGGTGGAGCGACTGCTGACCATCTCCGGCGAGGACACCATCGACATCGATCGCAAATACCGCGAAGCCTGGACGGGCAAGCTGCCCACCCGGCTGATGATCCTCACGAACGAGCTGCCCAGCTTCGGGGACGCGTCCGGTGTGATCGCCCGCCGTTTCATCGTGCTGAGCATGACCGTGTCCTGGCTCGGCAAAGAGGACACCGGCCTGGACGGCAAGCTCGCCGCCGAGATGCCCGGCATCCTCAACTGGGCCCTGGAGGGGCTCGCCCGCCTGGAGCGGACCGGCCGGATCACACAACCTGCCTCCTCTCAGGAATCCATCACGATCATGCAGGACACCGCATCCCCCACCAGCGCGTTCGTCCGCGAGCGGTGCACCACGGGGCCCACCTGCCAGGTTCCGGTGGACACGCTGTGGGCCGTCTGGCGGGAGTGGGCCGAAGACAACGGGGTCAAGGCCATCGGCACCAAGCAGGTCTTCGGCCGCAACCTCCTCTCCGTCGTCCCCCAGCTCCACCGCACCCGCCCCCGCGACGCCTACGGGCAGCAGGTGCCCACATACACCGGCATCACCCTCAACAAGCCCGAACCGCATTAGCCAGAGACGTGACTCACTGCGACTCAAGCCCCCGAAATCCGGCTCTGAGTCGCAGTGAGTCGCGACTCAAAGCAATGTGACTCCGCCTTTCAGCCCCGGGACGCCAGGAGCCGACATGGCCAAGCCCCAGACCCCCGACCCGATCACCACGCTCAGGGCGGGACTCCCTGACAGGTACCTCACCCCCGACGACATCGCCGAGCTCTTCGACGTGCCCTTGGAGACCGTCTACGCCTGGCGCAAGAAGCGCACCGGCCCGCCCGGATTCCGGGTGGGCAAGCACGTCCGCTACGACCCCACCGCCGTGCACGCGTGGATCGCCGACCAGATGCGGGCGGACATCAGTCAGGCCGCCTGACATCCATCAGACCCCACGAGGGCGGGCCCACCTGGTCCCGCCCTTTCCCATTCCTTCTGGAAGGTTCCTCCTCAGTGGCAGGGCACATACAAGACCGCTGGTACAAGACGGAGAACGGCCCCGACGGCAAGTCCCGACGGGTCAAGACCGACCGCTACGGCAGCGGCATGCGCTACCGCGCGCGGTACATCGGGCCGGACGGTACGGAAAAATCGAAAAGCTTTCCCGACAAGCAGAAGCGTCTCGCCGACAAGTGGCTGGCGGAGATCGAGACGGACATGTCCCGGGGCCACTACATTGACCCGGCCGCCGGGCGGATCACGTTCCGGGCGTACGGAGAGAAGTGGCTCGCGTCGCTGACGACGGATGTGACCACTCGGTCGTCCGTCGAGGTGCAGATCCGCAAGCACGCGTTCCCGTACCTCGGCCCGCGGCCGCTCGATTCGTTCCGGCCTGAGCACATCCGGGACTGGCTCAGCGAGCTGGAGCAGGTCCTGCCGGTCTCCTCTTATCGGCGTGTCATCTTCGCGAGCGTCTCCGCCGTGCTCGCCGCCGCCGTAGATGACGAGCTGCTGGCGAAGAACCCGTGCAAGGCCCGTACGGTCCGGGCTCCCGCTCCGGTCCCTCCCCGGGTCAGGCCGTGGACGCCCGAGCGGCTCTTCGCGGTCCGGGCCGCGCTGCCGAAGCGGTACCAGGCCATGGCGGATGCCGGCGGGGGCCTGGGGCTCCGGCAGGGTGAGATCTTCGGTCTGCCGGATGATCCGGACGACTTCCGGGGTGACTGGCTCCGGGTGGCCAATCAGGTGAAGGTGGCAAAAGGGCACCTGGTCTTCGGTCCGCCCAAGCGGGAGAAAGAACGGGATGTGCCTATCCCCCACCGCATCGCGCAGGTGCTGCGGGAGCACCGCGAGGCCTTCCCGCCGGTGGACGTAACTCTGCCCTGGCTGAAGCCGGACGGGCCCCTCGTCACCAAGCGGCTGCTGTTCTCCCTCCCCGGCGGGGGCGCGGTGCGGCGCACCGACTTCAACACCCGCGTGTGGAAGTTCGCCCTCGTGCAGGCCGGCGTCATTCCGGAGCCGCGGCCGGGTGAGCGCCACCAGGCCGCGCGTGAGCACGGGATGCACGCGCTGCGGCACTTCTACGCGTCCGTGCTGCTGGACTCAGGGGAGAACATCAAGGCGCTGAGCACCTACCTCGGACACGGCGACCCCGGCTTCACGCTCCGGGTCTACACGCACCTGATGCCGAGCAGCCATGAGCGGGCCCTGAGGGCCGTGGACGACGTCTACAGGGCCGCCGATCCGGCGGCCGACGGCCCACAGACGGCCCAGGAGGGGTGAAGCGACTCCGGGCCGGCGGCTGAGTGCCGCTGGCCCGGAGGGTCGTAATGCTGGGGTACTGCCGCTGACCTGCGGTTACAGCACCGGGAGGTTCTTGCGGAGTTCGAAGGCCGTGACCTCCGAGCGGTACTCCTCCCACTCCTGCTTCTTGTTGCGGAGGAAGAAGTCGAAGACGTGTTCCCCGAGGGTCTCGGCGACCAGTTCGCTGCGTTCCATCAGGGAGATCGCCTCGCCCAGGTTCTGCGGGAGGGGTTCGATGCCCATCGCGCGGCGTTCGGCGTCGGAGAGGGCCCAGACGTCGTCGTCGGCGCCCGCCGGGAGTTCGTAGCCCTCCTCGATGCCCTTGAGGCCCGCCGCGAGGAGGACGGCGTACGTGAGGTAGGGGTTGGCGCCCGAGTCGATCGAGCGGACCTCGACCCGGGAGGAACCGGTCTTGCCCGGCTTGTACATCGGGACGCGGATCAGGGCCGAGCGGTTGTTGTGGCCCCAGCAGATGTACGAGGGGGCCTCGCCGCCGGAGCCGGCCGTGCGGGAGGAGCCGCCCCAGATGCGCTTGTAGGAGTTGACCCACTGGTTGGTGACCGCCGCCGTCTCCGCGGCGTGCCGCAGGAGGCCCGCGATGAAGGAGCGGCCGACCTTCGAGAGCTGGTACTCGGCGCCCGACTCGTAGAAGGCGTTGCGGTCGCCCTCGAAGAGGGAGAGGTGGGTGTGCATGCCGGAGCCCGGGTACTCGGAGAAGGGCTTCGGCATGAAGGTGGCCTGGACGCCCTGCTCCAGCGCGACCTGCTTCATGACCAGGCGGAACGTCATGATGTTGTCGGCCGTCGAGAGGGCGTCGGCGTAGCGGAGGTCGATCTCCTGCTGGCCCGGGGCGCCCTCGTGGTGGCTGAACTCGACCGAGATGCCCATGGATTCGAGCATGGTGATCGCCTGGCGGCGGAAGTCCATGCCGACGTTCTGCGGAGTGTGGTCGAAGTAGCCGGAGTTGTCCGCCGGGACCGGGCGGGTGCCGTCCAGCGGCTTGTCCTTCAGCAGGAAGAACTCGATCTCCGGGTGGGTGTAGAAGGTGAAGCCCAGGTCGGAGGTCTTGGCCAGGATGCGCTTGAGGACGTAGCGCGGGTCCGCGAAGGACGGGGAGCCGTCCGGCATGAGGATGTCGCAGAACATCCGGGCGGTCCCGGGGGCCTCGGCACGCCACGGCAGTATCTGGAACGTGCCCGGGTCCGGCTTGGCGATCATGTCGGACTCGTAGACGCGGGCGAAGCCCTCGATCGCGGAGCCGTCGAAGCCGATGCCCTCGTCGAAGGCCTGCTCCAGCTCGGCGGGAGCGACCGCGACGGACTTCAGGAAGCCCAGCACATCGGTGAACCACAGGCGCACGAAGCGGATGTCGCGCTCCTCGAGCGTCCGGAGGACGAATTCCTGCTGCTTGTCCATGCCTTCATCCTCGCAGTTCAGACGACCTGTGCACCACCGACCCGAGGGACGGGCGGCGCAGCCGGGCCCGTCCAGTATCCCTAGTGGTGGTTTCCGCCACATTACGCACCCCCCAAGGCCGATGGCACCCCCGCTCTGACCTCAGGCCCGTCATGAGCATTACCATCTGCGGCCATGGGGGGCTGGGAGAACACGCGGAGCGGGCGTCACGGGCGTCCCGCCCGTCGCGGTGTCCTCCTGCTGCTGCTCGCCCTCGGCGTGGCGGCCGGAATGGGGTTCCTGTGCGTGCGGGGCGCGGCGGCCGGCCAGGGCGCCGGGGCCGCCGAAGGGCCCGTACGGGCGCACGCCGCGAGCGGGCCGTACGCCGGGCACGCCGCGCACGGTCCGGCCGCCGGGCACGCCGCGCACGCCGCCTGCGTGTCCCCGTACGAGCTGCCGGGCTGCTCCCCGCTCTCCCACGTGACCCCGGCCGTGCTGCCCGCCCCGCCGCCCGCCGTCACCGCGGCGCGGCCCGGACCGGCGCCCCGCGCCCTTCCGGCGGCCACGGGGCCGGTACGGCCGCCGGGGACCCTCGCGCGCGCCCCCGACCTGCACGCCCTGCAAGTACTGCGGACCTGACGGACCCGGCGCGGTACACGGCACCACTGCACCACCCGACACCCCCCTCAGCAGAAGGAACCAGGGCACATGGCCAGCAGGACGTCCGACCAGAACTCCCGCCAGAACCGCATAGCCGAGATGCGCCGCGCCGAGAAGGCGCGCGACCGGCGCAACAAGATCATCGCGATCAGCGTCTCCACGGCGGTCGTCGCCGGGCTCATCGGCTTCGGCACGTGGGTGCTCATGGAGCAGAAGCAGAAGGACCGGGACGCGGAGGCGGCCCGCAAGGCGCCGGTGAACGGCGAGCAGACCTGGGACGCGAAGAAGCTCGGCCGCAACCACGTCGAGACCCCGGTCAAGTACGAGATGAACCCGCCCGTCGGCGGCGACCACAACCCCCGCTGGATGAACTGCAACGGCGACGTCTACAAGAACCCGGTCCCCGAGGTGAACGCCGTGCACTCGCTGGAGCACGGCGCGGTCTGGGTGACCTACAACGAGAAGGCCGCCAAGGCCGACGTCGACGCGCTCGCCGGGAAGGTGGGCAAGACCCCCTACACGCTGATGAGCCCCGACAAGGAGCAGGCGGGCGCGATCATGCTGAGCGCCTGGGGCAAGCAGCTGACCGTCGAGAAGGCGGACGACCCGCGGGTGGCGCAGTTCTTCACCAAGTACGTGCAGGGCCCGCAGACCCCCGAACCGGGCGCGGCCTGCACCAACGGGCTGGGCGAGAAGTGACCCGCAGCGCGACGAACCGTACCTACTGGGCCGCGGGCGCCGCGGTGGTCCTGGCCGCGCTGTTCGCGGTGGGGGCCACCTTCGCCACGGCGGACGGCCCGGACGACGCGGGCCCGTCGGGCGCGCGGACGCCGGCGCTTTACTCCCCCGACGCGGGCTTCGCCCGGGACATGGCCGTGCACCACCAGCAGGCGGTGGAGATGTCCTTCATCGTCCGCGACCGCACCCAGGACGAGCCGGTCCGCGGTCTCGCGTACGACATCGCCAACACCCAGGCCAACCAGCGCGGCATGCTGCTGGGCTGGCTGGACCTGTGGGGGCTGCCGAAGGTGGTGGCCGACGAGCCTCCGATGTCGTGGATGGAGTCGACGGAGTCCGCGGGGTCGACGGGATCGACGGGATCGACGGGATCGACGGGATCCATGGACTCGATGGGGTCCATGGGGCCGATGGGGTCCATGGGCCCGTCGGAGGGGCATGCGGGGCACGGCGGGCACGCCGCCAAGCCCGGCGCACTCATGCCCGGCATGGCCACC
Organism: Streptomyces sp. NPDC093801; assembly: GCF_040701585.1. Lineage (NCBI taxonomy): Bacteria > Bacillati > Actinomycetota > Actinomycetes > Kitasatosporales > Streptomycetaceae > Streptomyces > Streptomyces sp. NPDC093801. Next base: position 153,201 of record NZ_JBFBDP010000016.1, read on the forward strand.
AAGGAGGAGCTCGACCGGCTCGGCAGCAGCAGCGGCCGGGACGCGGAGGTGCTCTACCTCCAGCTGATGACCGACCACCACAAGGGCGGCGTCGCCATGGCCCAGGGCTGCGCCAAGCAGTGCCGGACCCCGGCGGAGCGGGCGCTCGCCCAGGGCATGGTGGAGGCGCAGCAGTCGGAGCTGAAGCTGATGGCGGACATGCTCAGGCAGCGGGGGGCCGCGCCGCGCGAGTGAGGCGGCGGCCCGGCGGGAGCGGGGCCGACGCGTACCGGACCGCCCGCGCCACCTGGTGCGGGCGGTCCAGCATGACCAGGTGGCCCGCCGGCTCGGCCACCTCGAAGCGGGCGCCGAGCCGGTCGGCGAGGGCCGCCTGGCGGGCCAGCCAGCGCAGCCCGGCCCGGTCGCAGCCGCCGTCGTGCGCGACGAGGACGGTGGCGGGGGTCGGCAGGGGGTGGCGGGCGCGCAGGGCCAGCAGCTCGGCGGCGGTGTCGGGGTAGCGGGAGTTCTCCAGCAGGATCCCCCGCCAGACCCGGCCGGTGCGGTAGCAGCGGCGTACGAGGTCCCGCGCGGCCGGATCGTCGGCCCGGCCCCCGGCGCGGGAGGCCCGTACGGCGGCCCGGCGGGCTCCCGGCCCCAGCGCGGCCGGGAGCCCGGCGGCGGTGAGGGCCCGGCCGAGGGCGCGGGCGGCGCCGGTGCGCAGCGCGGCGGGCAGGAGCGTACGGGGGGCCTCCTCGACGCTGGAGTCGACCAGGACCAGCGCGGCGGTGCGCGCGGGGTGGAGGCGGGCGAAGGCCTCGGCGTGGAAACCGGCGAGGGAGTGCCCGACGACGGTGACCGGTTCCGCGACCCCGAGGGCGTCCAGCAGGCCGGCGATGCGGCGGGCCTCGCCGGCGGCGGTCGGCGGGGCGGTGGCGGGGGCGCTCAGGCCGTGGCCGGGGCGGTCGAAGCGGATGACGGTCCGGCCGGCCGCCACGAGCAGCGCGGCGACCTCGTCCCAGTCGAACCAGGCCATGGCGAGCCCGGCGCTCAGTACGACGGGAGGGCCGTCGCCGCCCGCCCCCTCGACGAGGGTGTGGAGGGCGGTTCCGTCCACCCGGACGAAGCGGCCGGGGGCGTCGGGTCGGGTCATGTGCGGTGCTCCTCGTGGACGGAGTACGCCAGCAGGCCGAGCCAGAGGGCCACGAGGAACACCTGGAGCCGCTGCCCGGCTCCCAGGGCCCAGGTGCCGTGCCCGGCGGTGAACAGGGAGATGGCCGTCAGGGTCCAGGCGGTGGCGAGCAGTTCCAGCACGACGAGGGCGGGCCCGTAGCGGGCGAGGGGGGCGAGGCGGCGGTAGCGGCGGGCGGCGACGGTGAGGGCCACTATCCCGACGAGCGCGCCGGTCATGGCGAGGCTGCTGCTGACGGCATGGGCCTGGTGGGTGGCCGGGACCAGGCCGGCCGTCTCGCGGGCGGCGCACTCGGGGTCGGCGGTCGGCCGGCAGCTGAGCGGCAGCCAGGCGTCGGCGGCGGTGGCCGCGCCGAAGAGAGTGACTCCGGCCCAGCCGGCGACGGCCCAGGGGCGGCGGGCCCGCGGGTACCGGACGAGGCGGACGAGGGCGAGCAGGCCGCCGAGGAAGACGAGCAGGCCGGCGGTGAAGTCGGTGGCGCGGAAGAGGCCGCCGAGGGGCTGGTCCTGGGCGGCGAGTTCGCTGACGTACGCCTCGATGGGGTCGAGGCCGGTGGAGAGGACGACTTCGAGCACCCACGCGGTGTAGGCGGCGGCGCCGAGGCCGACCAGTGCGGCGACGGACCCGGTACCGCTGTCGCTCTCGCTCTCGTTGCCGTCGGGGTCGGGGTCGGGGTCGGCTGGTGTACCCATGGAGTGAATGATCCTCAGCAGGTCCGGCGTGGGCGCGCGGCGCCGCGCGCGACGTCGCTGCTGGGGATCACCGGGGCCGTTCGGTGGGGTCCCTCACCCGGCTGAACGAGGCGGCGGCCCCCCGCGTTCCCCGCCGGGCGGACGGGATTCCGGCAGATCGGCCGATTTCCGCCGCCGCGGGGAGGGCGATGGCCGAATCCGGTTGGAGGGGGCGGGCCGCCGTGGCAGGCTGCCCGCATCTCCGTACGCCGCTCTTCGCAAGGACGCCGCCAGGTATGAGCACGCCGCCGACCCCGCCCGACCAGCCGACCGGACCCGAGGAGACGCCGATACCCGAGGCGGGGGCACCGTCCGGGCAGCCCCCGGCGGCCCACCCCGCCGATGCCCCCGCGGCCGCCCCCACCCGTCCGGCGCTCGACCGTCCCGCCGCCGCCCGGGCCGGATCGCCTGCGACGGATCCCCTGGCCGAAACCGCACGCCTGTCACCGGAGGAGACCCCGGCAGCGGACCCCGCCGCGGCTCCCGCACCGGAGGCGGAGCCCGCGGCCGAACCCGCTGCGGATCCCCTCGCCGAGACCACCCGGCTCTCACCGGAGCCGCCCCCGGCGGAAGACCCCGCCGAAACCGCGCGGCTGTCGCTCGACAAGACCCCGCCGGCCCCGGCGGAAGACCCCGCCGAGACCGCCCGGCTGTCGGTCGATGAGCCCGGCGTGCCGGCCGGGGAGCAGGACGGGGCGTCGGGCCCGGCGGAGGGTCTCGCCGGGGCCGCGCGGGTTTCGTTCGACAAGGCCGCGCCCGCGGCGGGGAGCGTGCCTCCGCCGCCGGCGGGACAGCCCGGGGCCGCCGGGGCGGCCCCGCAGGCGCACGACCCGTGGGCGACGCCGCAGCCCGCCGCCGCTGCCCCCGGGGCGTTCGCGCAGCCCGCCGCCGGCGGGCCCGGGGCGTTCGCGGCGCCCGGGTCCGGGCCGTTCGCGGGGCCCGCCGGGCCCGCGTACGGGGTGCCCGGGGGTTCCTGGGGGGCGCCCGCGCCCGGCGGGTATCCGGGGTACCCGGGATACCCCGGCGTGGCCGGGTACTACCCCGCCCCGCCGCCGCGGACCAACGGCCTGGCCGTGGCCGCGCTCGTCCTCGGGATCCTCTCCGTCCTCTTCGGGCCGATCCCGTTCCTCTTCTGGATCGGCACCTGCCTGGCCCTCACCGCCATCGGGCTCGGCGGCGGCGCACTGGGCCGCGCCCGCAAGGGTGCCGGGCGCAAGGCGATGTCCGTGGCCGGCGTGGTCCTCGGCGTCGTCGGCCTCGGGGCCTCCGTCGGCGGCTGGTTCCTGACCTCCGCCGTCCTCGACAAGGCCCGCGAGCGCATCGCGCACGAGCGGCTGGACGACCCCCAGTGGGGCGAGGACCCCGAGGACTGGGAGGACGAGCCCTTCCCCGCCCCCACCCCCTCCGCACCGCGCTTCTCGCTCCCGCCCAAGGCCCCCAAGGGACCGGGCATCAGCACGCCCGTCCCCTTCGGCCGGACGGTGTCGTACCCCGACGGCATCAAGGTGACCCTGGCGCCGCCGCGCAAGTACGTCAGCAAGGCCGACTGGATGGACGTGGGCAACGCCGTGGAGGTGTCCTTCACCATCACCAACGGCAGCGACAAGCCCCACAAGGTCATCTACGCCATGCCGGCGGTGAAGGACGACAAGGGCGGCTCCGCCAAGCTCGTCTTCGACGGCGACACCCCCAAGCGGATCGAGGGCGTGATCCAGCCCGGCCAGTCCGCGACCGGCGTCGCCGCGTTCGAGGTTCCCGAGGGGACGAAGAGCATCAGCGCCGAGCTCTCCCCCGGCATCCTGATGGACCCCGCGAAGTTCAGCGGACCCGTCGAATAGATCGCGCACGGCCCGTCGGACAGCGCGTCGGCAGCCGGCAGGAGAGCGGCGGATCGGCACGGGCCCAGGACATCGCGTCAGAAAGACGATTAGACTGGGCCCGTGCCTCAACTTCGCCTCGCGCTGAATCAGATCGACTCGCACGTCGGCAACATCGCCGCCAACGCCGACTCGGTCGTGCACTGGACCCGGCACTCCGCCGAGCAGGGCGCCCACCTCGTGGCGTTCCCCGAAATGGTGCTGACCGGGTACCCCGTCGAGGACCTCGCCCTGCGCGGTTCCTTCGTCGACGCCTCCCGCACCGCGCTGGTGGACCTCGCCCGGCGCCTGGCGGACGAGGGCCTCGGCGAGCTCCCCGTCGTCGTCGGCTACCTCGACCGCGCCGAACGGGCCGCCCCCCGCCTCGGCCGCCCGGCCGGCTCCCCGCAGAACGCGGCCGCCGTACTGCACGGCGGCCGGGTCGTCCTGCGCTTCGCCAAGCACCACCTCCCCAACTACGGGGTCTTCGACGAGTTCCGGTACTTCGTGCCGGGCGACACCCAGCCGGTGATCCGGGTGCGCGGCGTCGACGTGGCCCTGGCGATCTGCGAGGACCTCTGGCAGGAGGGCGGCCGCGTCCCCGCCACCCGCTCCGCCGGCGCCGGCCTGCTGGTCTCCGTCAACGCCTCCCCGTACGAGCGCAACAAGGACGACGTACGCCTCGAACTCGTCCGCAAGCGCGCCCAGGAGGCCGGCTGCACGCTGGCCTACCTGGCCATGATCGGCGGCCAGGACGAGCTGGTCTTCGACGGCGACTCGATCGTCGTGGACGCCTCCGGCGAGGTCGTCGTCCGGGCGCCGCAGTTCTCCGAGGGCTGCGTCCTGGTGGACCTGGAGCTGCCGGCCGCGCGGCCCGACGCCCCCGAGGGCGTCGTGGACGACGGCCTGCGCATCGACCGCGTCGTCCTCTCCGAGGAGCCGGTGGAACCGTACGAGCCGGTCGTGACCGGCGGCTACGCCGAGCGCCTCGACGACGACGAGGAGGTCTACGACGCGCTGGTCGTGGGCCTGCGCGCGTACGTGAAGAAGAACGGGTTCCGCTCCGTCCTGATCGGCCTCTCCGGCGGGATCGACTCCGCGCTCGTCGCCGCCCTCGCCTGCGACGCGATCGGCGCCCAGAACGTGTACGGCGTCGCGATGCCCTCGAAGTACTCCTCGGAGCACTCCCGGGGCGACGCCGCCGACCTCGCCGCACGGACCGGCCTGAACTTCCGGACCGTCCCGATCGAGCCGATGTTCGACGCCTACATGGGCGCGCTGGGCCTGACCGGCCTGGCCGAGGAGAACCTCCAGTCCCGGCTGCGCGGCACGCTGCTGATGGCGCTGTCCAACCAGGAGGGGCACATCGTGCTCGCCCCGGGGAACAAGTCGGAGCTGGCCGTGGGCTACTCCACCCTCTACGGGGACTCGGTCGGCGCGTACGGGCCGATCAAGGACGTCTACAAGACGGACGTCTTCCGGCTCGCCCGCTACCGCAACCGGGCGGCGGCCGAGCGGGGCGAGACCCCGCCCATCCCGGAGAACTCGATCGTGAAGCCGCCCAGCGCCGAGCTGCGCCCGGGGCAGGTGGACACGGACTCGCTGCCGGACTACCCGGTGCTGGACGCGGTCCTGGAGCTGTACGTGGACCGCGACCAGGGGCTGGAGGCGATCGTGGCGGCCGGCTTCGACCGCGGGCTGGTGGCGAAGACGATCCGGATGGTCGACACCGCCGAGTACAAGCGCCGCCAGTACCCGCCGGGCACGAAGATCTCCGCGAAGGGCTTCGGGAAGGACCGCCGGCTGCCGATCACGAACGGCTGGCGCGAGCACCCCTAGCACGACGTGCGCAAGGGCCCCGCCGCAGCTGCGGCGGGGCCCTTGCGTCCGCCTGCCCCGCGCTACTTGCGGATCGTGAGGCGCGCCGCGACCGGGAGGTGGTCGCTGCCCGTGCGCGGCAGCGTCCAGGAGGCCTCCGGCTTCACCCCGCGGACCATGATCTGGTCGATGCGGGCCATCGGGAACTGTGCGGGCCAGCTGAAGCCGAAGCCGTTGCCGGCCGCGCCCTGGGTGGAGCGCATCTGCGAGGTGACCTCGGAGAGGGAGCGGTCGTTCATCGTGCCGTTGAGGTCGCCGAGCAGGACGACGTTCTTCAGCGGCTCTGCGGCGAGGGCCGCGCCCAGCGCGTCGGCGCTGTTGTCGCGCTGGTTGGCGGTGAAGCCGGCGTTCAGCTTGACCCGCACCGACGGCAGGTGGGCGACGTAGACGCCGAGGTCGCCGAAGGGGCCGGCGACGGTGGTGCGCATGGCCCGGGTCCAGCCCAGGCGGATGTCCACGGGCTTGCTGGAGGTCAGCGGGTACTTGCTCCACACCCCGACCGTGCCCTCGACCGCGTGGTACTTGTACGTGCCGCCGAGGACTTCCTCGTAGACGGGGACGGCGCCGGCCTTGAGTTCCGTCAGGGCCAGGATGTCGGCCCCCGACTTGGCGACCGACCGGGCGGTGCCGCGCGGGTCGGGGTTGTCGGCGTCGACGTTGTGGGCGGCGACCATCAGGTTGCCGCCGGGGCCCGACTTGTCGTTGACCAGGCCGCCGAAGAGGTTCACCCAGACCGCGGCCGTCAGCAGTATCGCGATCAGGGCGGTGGCGGACCTGCGGACCACCGCGATGACCAGCAGGACCGGCACGAACACGCCCAGCCAGGGCAGGAAGGTCTCGGTGAGGCTGCCGAGGTTGCCGACGTCGTTGGGCAGCTCCGCGTGGAAGACCATGATCCCGGAGATCAGCAGCGCGACGGCGGCGGTGACGACGCCCCGCTTCCAGATGCCGGGGTCGCGGCGCAGTTCGGCCAGTTTCCGGCGCAGTGCGGCCCATCGGCGTCGCAGACCGGATCCGGAGGGATCGGGCTCTGAGCCGCCGTTCCCCGTCTCCGTCAGGTACGCCTGTGCCATGCCATGTCCTCGCTGCCGTGCTCGCGCTCCGTCCCCGCCCCTTGACCCTAGGCGATGTCGGGAGCCTTCCGCGCCGTCCTTCACGGACGTACGACCGGGAGGACGAACGGCCGTGCGGCCGGGGTTCCGCTTGTCACGAAACGCGCACATTGGCTCCCGCGCGCCTCGAGGCGGGCCAGGAGTGTGACGGACCGGTCAGCGTGCCGCGGCTGCGCCACTTCCGTCCGCGGCCGGACGGGTGCCACCATGGTGGGTGAGTCCGGGGACGCCGTGAGGGCGCCTCGAGATGACACAAGGAGCAGTTGCAATGACGCATGCCGTTTCGCCTGCCCGCGAAGCCGCCTCCCCCACCCTGTACGGAGGCACGGGCACCCGGCGGATCACCGTCCGCGACCTCACCCTCGCCAAGGAGCGCGGTGAGAAGTGGCCGATGCTCACCGCCTACGACGCCATGACGGCGTCCGTGTTCGACGAGGCCGGCATCCCGGTCATCCTCGTCGGCGACTCGATGGGCAACTGTCACCTCGGCTACGAGACCACCGTCCCCGTCACGATGGACGAGATGACGCTGCTGTCGGCGGCGGTCGTACGGGGCACCGGCCGGGCCCTGGTCGTGGGCGACCTGCCGTTCGGCTCGTACCAGGAAGGCGCCGTGCAGGCGCTGCGCAGCGCGACCCGGCTGGTGAAGGAGGCCGGGGTCGGGGCGGTCAAGCTGGAGGGCGGCGAGCGCTCCCTGGCCCAGACCGAGCTGATCGTGCAGTCCGGCATCCCGGTCATGTCCCACCTGGGCCTGACCCCGCAGTCCGTGAACGCCATGGGCTACCGGGTGCAGGGCCGCGGCGACGAGGCCGCGCACCAGCTGCTGCGCGACGCGAAGGCGGCGCAGGACGCGGGCGCCTTCGCGGTGGTGCTGGAGCTGGTCCCGGCCGAGCTGGCCGCCGAGGTCACGCGGTCCCTGCACATCCCGACCGTCGGCATCGGGGCGGGCGCGGAGTGCGACGCGCAGGTGCTGGTGTGGACCGACATGATGGGCCTGACCGGCGGGAAGATGCCGCGGTTCGTGAAGCAGTACGCGAACCTGCGCGCGACCATGGGTGACGCGGCGAAGGCCTTCGCCGAGGACGTGGTCGGCGGAACCTTCCCGCAGCCGGAGCACGCCTTCCACTAGGGCTCCGGCCTGCCGGTTCGCCGGCACCGACGGCCTGACGCCGGCCTGACGACGGCCCGCCGACAGCCCGCCACGGGGATGTCGGCGGGCTGTCGGTCCGCTGTCGGGGGTTTGTCAGCGGCGGCTGGTCCCATGGTGGACATGACGCGAACCGACAAGAATCCCCACGCCGTCGAAGTGCGGGGGCTGGTGAAGCACTACGGCGAGACGAAGGCCCTGGACGGGGTCGACCTCTTCGTCCGCGAGGGCACCGTGCTCGGTGTCCTCGGTCCGAACGGCGCGGGCAAGACCACCCTGGTGCGCTGCCTGTCCACCCTGATCGTGCCCGACGCGGGCACGGCGACGGTCGCGGGCTACGACGTGGTCCGCCAGCCGCGGCAGCTGCGCCGCACCATAGGCCTGACCGGCCAGTACGCCTCGGTCGACGAGAAGCTCTCCGGCTGGGAGAACCTCTACATGATCGGCCGGCTGCTGGACCTCTCCCGCAAGGAGGCCCGGTCGCGCGCCGACGAGCTGCTGGAGCGGTTCTCGCTGACCGAGGCGGCGAAGAAGGCCGCGATGCACTACTCCGGCGGCATGCGCCGCCGGCTCGACCTGGCCGCCTCGATGATCGGCCGCCCGGCGGTCCTCTACCTGGACGAGCCGACCACCGGTCTGGACCCCCGCACCCGCAACGAGGTGTGGGACGAGGTGCAGCGGATGGTCGCCGAGGGGGCCACCGTCCTGCTCACCACCCAGTACATGGAGGAGGCCGAGCAGCTCGCGAGCGAGCTGACGGTCATCGACCGCGGCAAGGTCATCGCCAACGGCAAGGTCGACGAGCTGAAGGCGCGCGTCGGCGGCCGCACGCTGCGGATCCGCCCGGTGGCCCCCGCCGACCTGCCGGACATGGCCCGCGCCCTGTCCGAGGCCGGTCTGGACGGGGTGGCCGGCTCCCAGGCCGTGCCGGACGAGGGCGTGCTGCTCGTCCCGATCCTGAGCGACGAGCAGCTGACCGCCGTCGTGGGCCTGCTGGCGGGCCGCGGGTACGCGATCGCCGACCTCGGCACCTACCTGCCCAGCCTGGACGAGGTGTTCCTGTCCATCACCGGGCAGCGGCCCGCCCCGTCCGAGGACTCCGTTCCCACCGAGAAGACCGAGGAGGTCGCGGCATGAGCACCGTCACCACCACCAAGCCCGCGGCCGCCCGGGGCGGCGCGGCGCCGGCCCCGTCGGAGGACGGCCGGATCGGCCTGCGGGGCAACCTGCGGCACATCGGCGCCCTGGTGCGCCGCAACGCCCTCCAGATCAAGCAGGATCCGGAGTCGATGTTCGACGCCGTGTTCATGCCGATCATCTTCACGCTGCTGTTCGTCTTCGTCTTCGGCGGCGCGATGTCCGGCAAGGGCAACCAGGAGCAGTACGTCAACTACCTGGTGCCCGGTCTGATGGCGATGATGGGCATGAACATCGCCATGGGCGTGGGCACGGGCGTCAACGACGACTTCAAGAAGGGCGTGATGGACCGGTTCCGGTCCATGCCGATCGCCCAGTCCTCGGTGCTCATCGCCAAGATCGTGGTCGAGCTCGGCCGGATGATGGTCGCCATCGCGATCCTGCTCGCCGTGGGCTTCATCCTGGGCCTGTCCGTCCACTCGGTGGTGGACCTGCTCCTGGCCATCGGGCTGTCGGCCGTCTTCGGCGCCTCCCTGATGTGGATCTTCATCCTGCTGGGTCTGACGATGAAGACCGCGCAGGCCGTCCAGGGCATGGCGATGCTGGTCCTGATGCCGCTGCAGTTCGGCAGCTCGATCTTCGCCAAGCCGACGACCATGCCGGGCTGGCTGCAGGCCTTCACGGACTACAACCCGCTGTCGAACCTGGCCGACGCGGCGCGCGGCCTGATGAACGGCACGCCGCTGGGCCACTCGGTGTGGATCACCCTGGCCTGGTCGGTGGCCATCACCGCGGTGCTCATGCCGCTCGCGGTGCGCAAGTTCCGCCAGAAGACCTGATCCGACGGCCGGTCCGTTCCGGATCGCGTCCCGGACCGGGCCCCGCACGGAGGCGGGTCAGTAGAGGGCGGCGGCCTCCTCCATCGTGAGGCCGCCGCCTTCGGCGTGCGCGGCCTCGTACGCGGCGTCGCCCAGCACCGCCCGCGCCAGCTCCTCGGCGCGGGCGGCGTCCTCGCGTTCCGCGGTCACCGGGACGTGCCGGGGCGGCACGTGCGCGCGGTAGGCGCCGACCAGCCGCGCCGCGTCGTGCGCCCGGGGCCGGCCGCCGAGCGAGGCGAGGGAGACGGCGGCCGTCACCAGGAACACGGCGGGCAGCTGCGGGGCGACCATCATCGCGAGCGGGTGGCGCGTGGCCGCCCGGGCGTCGCGGATCCGGTCCAGGGCGTCCTCGTACGCGCCCTCCTGGTTGTCCAGCCAGGCCGTCGTGGCGTGCAGGAACACGTCGAAGACGGCGAACGCGCCGAGGGCGAACTCCTCGCGCAGGATCGTGATCTGGGCGCGGGCCTCGGGGATCCGGCCGGTACGGCCGAGGAGGCCGGCGTAGAACATCCGGGCGGCCGGCATGGCCTCGTTGCCGAACCGCTGATCGGTGGCCGTGATCTCGCCGAGGATCTCCTCGGCCTCCTCCAGCCGGCCGCTCTCGACGAGGGAGCCGGCCATCCGCACCCGCAGCACCGTCACCTGGGCCCGGGCGCCGAGCCGTTCGGCGTAGGTGATGGCCTCCAGGTAGTCCTGGCAGGCGAGGTCGTAGGCGCCGCTCTTCTCCCGGGACTCGGCGCGGGCGGACAGCGCCTCGGCGCAGCCCCAGTCGTCGCCGAGGCCGCGGAAGAGGGCGAGGCTCTCGTCGGCGTCGCGGGAGGCGTCGCCGGCCCAGTCGGCGCGGTTGGCGAGGATGTTGGCCCGCAGCTGGAGGGCGGAGGCGAGCTCCCAGTCGTAGCCGAGGGTGCGGGCGGCGGCGACGGTCTCGTCGACGACCCGTTTCAGCAGTCCGGCCTCCCCCGCGATCATGACGGCGTAGATCCACAGCAGACCGGGCGGGCGGCAGGTCTGCGGGAGGCCGGGGCGGTAGGTGGCGAGGACGCCCTCCACCACGGCGCGGGCCTCGGGGTCGTCCCAGGTGGCGGCCGTGTGGTCGCGGGAGGAGAGGCGCACCAGGTACAGGGCCCGCCAGGCCTCGGCGAGGACCTCGCCGGAGTAGGGCGGCGGGGAGTCGAGCAGCCGCTCGTAGACCGGCTCGGCCGGGACGTGGGGCGCCGCGAAGGGGTCGGGGCCGAGCGCGGCGGCGGCGTCGGTCCAGTGCCGGGTCTCGGCGCGCAGGTCCTGCATCTGCCAGTACCAGCACAGGGCGTGGACCAGGCACAGGACCTCGCCGGCGTCGCGGGTGGCGAGGGCCCGGCGCAGGGCGGTGCGCAGGTTCTCGTACTCGGTGTCGAGGCGGTCGGCGGCCGCGCGCTGGCCGTGGCCGCGCAGCAGGGGCTCGGTGGTGCGGGCGAGTTCGCGGTAGTGGACGAGGTGGCGCTGCTCGGTCTCCTCGCGGTCGCGGCCGGCGGCGGCCTCGCCGAGGCGCTCGGCGGCGTACTCGCCGACCGTCTCCAGGAGCCGGTAGCGCATGTCGCCGGCCGGGCCGGGGGCGGCGACGACGAGGGACTTGTCGACGAGGGCCGCCATGACGTCGGCGACGTCGAGCCCGCTGCCGTCGCCGCAGACGGCCTCGGCGGCCTCCAGGTCGCAACCGCCCGCGAAGACGGACAGCCGGCGCAGGACGGCCCGCTCGGCCCCGTCCAGCAGGTCCCAGGACCAGTCGACGACGGCGCGCAGGGTCTGCTGGCGGGGCAGCACGGTCCGCGCGCCGCCGGTGAGCAGCCGGAAGCGGTCGTCGAGCCGGTCGGCGATCTGGCGGGGGGTGAGGAGGCGCAGCCGGGCGGCGGCCAGCTCGATGGCCAGCGGCAGCCCGTCCAGCCGGCGGCAGATCTCGGCGGCGGCCTCCGGGTCGTCGGCGGCCCGGAACCCGGGCCTCGCGGCGGCGCCCCGCTCGTCCAGCAGCCGGAGCGCGACGGGGTCGGGCAGCGGCTCGACGGGGCGCAGGAACTCCCCGGGCACCCCGAGCGGTTCCCGGCTGGTGGCGAGGATCCGCACCCCGGGGCACCGGGTCAGGATCCGCTCGGCGAGCTCGGCGGCGGCCCCGATCACGTGCTCGCAGTTGTCCAGGAGCAGCAGGAGCCGGCGGCGGGAGCAGTAGTCGGCGAGCCGGTCGAGGGGCCTGCCGCCGGTCCGGTCGGTCAGCGCGCGCAGTTCCTCCGCGGCGGCGCCGCGCAGCTTGGTCTCGCGGGCGCCGACGGCGGCGAGGGCGGCCTCGGCGACGTCCTCGGGGTCGTCCACGGGCGCCAGTTCGACGAGCCACGCCCCGTCGGGCCAGTCGCCGTCGGCGTGCGCCTCGGCGGCCTCCTGCGACAGCCGCGTCTTCCCGGCCCCTCCGGGCCCGAGCAGGGTGACGAGCCGGGCCCGTGCGAGATCGTCCCCGATGACCCGGATGTCCTCCTCCCGCCCGACGAAGCTGGTCAGCCGCGCCCGCAGGTTCCCGGGGGCGGGGGCGCCGGGAACCGTCCGGCCTGCCGCGGGCCGGCCGGGGGCGCCGGCGGCCGGCGCCGGGGAGCCGGGGGCGGACCACGGGTGGGCGGGCGCTTCGGCGGCCGGACCGGAAGGCACGCCCCGGGCCGGGTCCCCCGCGGGGTACGGGGGCGCGCCGGGGGCGGCACCGGCCCACGGCCGGGCGGCGGCGTGCCCGTCGGACGCCCGGCCGGCCTGCGCGGGACGCGCGGGATCCCCGGCGGGGTACGGATACGCGCCGGCGGCGGGCGCGGGGCGGGCCGGGGGCGCGGTGGGGTGCGGGGATGCGGGGCGGGGCGCGGACGGTCCGCCCGGGAGGGGGACCGGGGTGCCCGCGAGGAGTTCCGCGTGCAGGGTGCGCAGGGCCGGGCCCGGGTCCGTGCCCAGGCGGGTGGACAGGTCGCGGCGGACCGTCTCGTAGGCGGCCAGGGCCTCCGCCGGGCGGCCCACCGCGCGCAGGGCCCGGATGCGGAGGGCGTGCAGGGGCTCGTCCAGGGGGTGGCGGGCGCACAGTTCGGTGAGCTCCGGCAGGGCCCGTTCCGCCTCGCCCAGGGCGAGGGCCGCGCCCAGGCGGCCCCGGCGGGCGTCCAGCCGTACGGCCTCCCAGCGCACGGCCTCGGCCGCCGGAGCGGGGAGGGAGGCCAGCGCGGGGCCCCGCCACAGCGCGAGCGCCTCGTCGTACAGGGCCGCCGCCCGGGCCGGGTCCGGATCGGCCGCGGCGGCGCGCACGAGCCGGTCGAAGCGGTACAGGTCGACGTCGTCCCGTTCCGCGTCCAGCCGGTAGCCGCCCTCCGCCGAGCGGACGGCCTCGTGCCCCAGGGTCCGCCGCAGCCGGGCCACGAGCGCCTGGAGCGCGGCGACGGCCTCGGCCGGCGGGTCGGCGTCCCACACCTCGGCGACCAGCAGCGCGGCGGGCACGCTCCGGCCCGGCCGCAGCGCGAGCGCGGTCAGCAGCGCGCGCAGGCGCGCTCCGCCGACGGCGACGGGGGTCCCGTCGTCGCGGATGGCCTGGGCGGTGCCGAGAATCGCGTAGCGCACCGGCCCATTGTCCCCGGCCCCCGCCCCCCGCCGGCGCGCGAGCCCGGGATAGGTTTCGCCGCATGGTTCACCAGGGCGGCCGCGGCGAGCGGCGTATCAGTTCCGTTTTCCTCGGCATCGTCGCCGTCATGGCGGTCACGGGCTGGGCGGTGTGGACGGGATACGCGTCGAGCCCGGGGCTGGCCGTGTTCCTCTTCGTCACCTCGGCCTGGGTGGTCTCGCTGTGCCTGCACGAGTACGCGCACGCCCGTACCGCCCTGCACGGCGGCGACTTCACCGTCGGCGCCAAGGGCTACCTCACGCTGAACCCGCTGAAGTACACGCACGCGCTGCTCAGCATCGTGCTGCCGGTGGTGTTCGTGATCCTGGGCGGGCTGGGCCTGCCCGGCGGGGCCGTGTACATCGAGCGCGACCGGATCCGGGGCCGGTGGCAGCACAGCCTCGTCTCGGCGGCGGGTCCGCTGACGAACGTGGCCTTCGCCGTCATCTGCACGGCCCCGTTCTGGCTGGACGCCCTCGACGGGGTGCCCCTGCCGTTCCGCTTCGCCCTGGCCTTCCTGGCGCTGCTCCAGGTCTCGGCGGCGATCCTGAACTTCCTGCCGGTCCCGGGCCTGGACGGCTACGGGATCATCGAGCCCTGGCTGTCCCACCGGGCCCGCCGCGAGCTGGCGCCGCTGGCGCCGTTCGCGCTGATCGGGGTGTTCGCGCTGCTGTGGATCCCGGAGGTCAACGAGGTCTTCTTCGACGCGGTGCGGGGCGTCCTGCGCGCGCTCGGCGTCTCGGACCTGGAGACGTACTGCGGCCACGACCTGTACCGCTTCTGGGAGGACCAGGACGCCTTCTGCGCCGGCCCGGCCGACTGACCGGCCGGCCGGCGGCCTAGGCGGCGCTGCGCTGCTTCTCCGCCTTGGCCTTGCGGAAGTAGAACCAGGCCATGTTGGACGTCACGCCGGCCAGCAGCACCCACACGATCCCGAGGAAGCTGCCCTCCACGAAGGCGACCACGGCGGCGGCCACGGCAAGGACGCAGACGACAACGGCGAACACGGCAAGGCGGGGCATCCGGAACAGCTCCTCGGCAACACGGGACGGGGTCGAGCCCCTCCAGTGTCCCCCATCCCTCCCGGGCCCCGCGTCCGCGGCGCGGGGTCCGGGGCGGGGTCCGGGGGCGGGGGGGCTCAGACGTCCGTGAGGCGCAGGCCGGCGTGGGCCTTGTAGCGGCGGTTCGTGGAGATGAGGTTCGCGACCATCGCCTCCACCTGGTGGGCGTTGCGCAGGCGGCCCGCGAACACCCCGCGCATGCCGGGGATGCGGGCCGCGAGGGCCTGGACGAGGTCGGTGTCGGCGCGGGACTCGCCGAGGACCATGACGTCGGTGTCGATCTCCTCGACCGAGGTGTCCTGGAGGAGGACCGCGGAGAGGTGGTGGAAGGCCGCGGTGACCCGGGAGCCGGGGAGCAGGGCGGCGGCCTGCTGCGCGGCGCTGCCCTCCTCGACCCGGAGGGCGTACGCGCCCTGCTTGTCGAAGCCCAGCGGGTTGACGCAGTCCACGACGAGCTTGCCCGCGAGGTCCTCGCGCAGGGCCTCCAGGGTCTTGGCGTGGCCCTCCCACGGCACCGCGATGATGACGACGTCGCTGCGGCGGGCGCATTCGGCGTTGTCGGCGCCCTCGACGCCGAGGCCCAGTTCCCGCGCGGCGGTCTCGGCGCGGTCGGCGGCGCGGGAGCCGATGATCACCTTCTGGCCCGCCCGTGCGAGCCGGTAGGCGAGGCCGCGGCCCTGGTCTCCGGTGCCGCCGAGGACGCCGACGACCAGGCCGGAGACGTCGGGGAGGTCCCAGGGGTCCTTGGCCGGCGGCTTCTGCGTGCTGTCTGAGGAAGTCATGGGGGCGAGCGTACTGCCGGGTACGCCGGGGTCGAAGGGGTGGGAGAGGTGGCGAAGTGCTCCCCGGCGCCGGGCGGGTGCGGCAGGATGCGGGCCATGGATGCCGTGAGGGTGGCTCTGTTGCGCGAGGTGCTCGCGGGGACGCCGTGGCCGGGTGAGGCGCGGAGGTTCGCCGGGACGCTGCGGCGGGCGGTGGTGCCGGCCGGCGGGGGCCTGCTGCTGGTGGGGACGGAGCAGTACGAGCCCTGGCACCTGGCGGCGCACCTGGTGGACGAGGCCGCGTGGTCGGGGCGGCCGGAGCTGGCGCCGACGCTGGTGCGGCACCGGGTGCCGCCGGACGGGCCGCCGCACCTGTCGGTCGGGCTGGGCCGGCTGGAGGCGGCGCGGCGCGGGCACACCCTGCTGGTGGTGGCTCCGCAGCGGCCGGGCGGGGGGCTGCTGGAGCGGGTCCACGACGCCCGGCGCGCCGGGGCGACCGTACTGTCGCTGGACGGCGGGGACCCGGATCTGGGCGCCCTCGCCCACGACGCGCTGTCGGTGCCGGCCGAGGACTGCGCCCCGGACCTGGACACCGTGCAGCACCTGGTCGGCGCGGCCGCCGGGGAGAACGGCCTGCCGCTGCGGCGGGGTGGCGGCACGGGCCGGCCTCGGCTGCGGGACCGGCTGGCGCGGCTGGCCGATCACCTCACCGCGCCGCCGCCCAGCGGCTGGTAGGGCGACCGCTCAGGGGGCCGCCGTGCCCGTGCCGTCCCCCTCCTCCTCACGGGTCCTGTCGTTCCACTTGGGGTCGTTCTGCCATTCGAGGTTGCGCTCCTGCGCCGTCTCCATGGCGTGGGCCGCCTCCTCCCGGGTCGTGTACGGGCCGAAGCGGTCCTTGGCGGGGCACTCCGGGCCCTCCTCGACCTTCTTGTGGACCAGGCAGTAGTACCACTCGCCCGGTTTGCCCACCTGACGCTTCTTGAACAGGGCCATCGTCCCCAGGCTCCTCTCGGTCCCTCTCGGTCCTCTTTACAGCGCCATGCTGCCCCACGCCCGCTGGATACACTCGCTTGCATGTCTGGCCAGTCGCTGCTCGTACCAGGCGAGCTCTCTCCCGCCCGTTCCGTTCCCGGAAACATCCGCCGGCCCGAGTACGTGGGCAAGCCCGGCCCCAAGCCGTACACCGGCCCCGAGGTGCAGTCCGCCGAGACCGTCGAGGCCATGCGCCTCGCGGGCCGCATCGCCGCGCAGGCGATGGAGGAGGCCGCGAAGCACATCGCGCCGGGGGTGACCACGGACGAGCTGGACCGCGTCGCGCACGAGTACATGTGCGACCACGGCGCCTACCCGTCGACGCTCGGCTACCGGGGCTTCCCGAAGTCCCTGTGCTCCTCGCTCAACGAGGTCATCTGCCACGGCATCCCCGACTCGACCGTCCTGCGCGACGGCGACATCGTGAACCTCGACGTGACCGCGTACATCGGCGGGGTGCACGGCGACAACAACGCCACCTACCTGTGCGGCGACGTGGACGAGGAGTCGCGGCTGCTGGTGGAGCGCACCCGCGAGGCCCTGAACCGGGCGATCAAGGCGGTCAGGCCCGGCCGCCAGATCAACGTCATCGGCCGGGTCATCGAGTCCTACGCGAAGCGGTTCGGCTACGGCGTGGTCCGGGACTTCACCGGGCACGGCATCAACTCGTCCTTCCACTCCGGCCTGATCATCCCGCACTACGACAGCCCGCACGCCACCACGGTGATGGAGCCGGGCATGACGTTCACGATCGAGCCGATGCTGACGCTGGGCACGCACGAGTACGACATGTGGGACGACGGCTGGACGGTCGTCACGAAGGACCGCAAGCGGACCGCGCAGTTCGAGCACACCCTGGTGGTGACGGACACGGGGGCGGACATCCTGACGCTGCCGTAGCCGCGGCCGCGGGCGGCGGGGGATTTTTTACCGACAGCATGTCGGGAACACATTGACTTAGGTATGCCTAAGCAGGAGGATCGGGCGTGGCGGCGGTGTCGCCGCGCCCGATCCCCCTTCCCGGAGGTCCGCTTTGGACGCCTTCTCCACGGCCATCCGCCTCGCCTCGCACGAGCAGCACACCGAAGCCGAGACCTCCGCGTTCATGGGCGACCTGCTCGGCGGGCGGCTCGGCGTGGACGCCTACACGCGCTACACCGAGCAGCTGTGGTTCGTGTACCGGGCGCTGGAGGACGCCGCCGACGCGCTGCGCGACGACCCGGTCGCGGGGCCGTTCATCCGGCCCGAGCTGATGCGCGTGGCGGAGATCGAGCGCGACCTGGCGCACCTGATCGGCCCGGACTGGCGGGAGGGCGTGACGGCACTGCCCGCGACGGAGGCCTACGCGGCTCGGGTGGCGGAGTGCGCGGCGCGCTGGCCCGGCGGGTACGTCGCCCACCACTACACCCGCTACCTGGGCGACCTCTCCGGCGGCCAGATCATCCGGGACCGGGCGGAGCGCGCCTGGGGCTTCGAGCGCAAGGGCGACGGGGTGCGGTTCTACGTCTTCGCGGACATCGCCAACCCGGCCGCGTTCAAGCGGGTGTACCGGGAGCTGCTGGACGCGATCGCGGCCGACGACCTGGAGAAGCAGCGGATCATCGACGAGTGCAAGCGGGCCTTCGACCACAACGGGGCCGTCTTCCGGGAGCTGGGCGAGGAGTTCCGGCTCAGCGCGTAGGCCCGGGCGGCGCGCGGGGAGGGGGCGCGGGGCGTCCGCTCCCCCTCCCGGTGCGTCACGAGGCGAAGCGGACCCGTCCGCCGAGCTCCACCGTGCCGTCCGGGCCCGGGGCCGTGAGGATCTGGGAGCCGGCGCCCTGGGTGATGTTCAGGGCGCGGTTCAGTTCGGCGGTGAGCAGGATCGCCGCCGAACCGGTGGCCTCGTCCTCGGCGACGACCCCGTCGGGGCGGCGCGGGAAGCCCCGGGCGCGGATCCGGCCGGCGGGCTCGTCCTCCCAGGCCCAGGCGTAGAGCCAGCCCTCGCCGGGCGGCGGGGTGGGCAGGGCCTCGACCTCGGCGGCGCTGGCGTACTGCCGGGTGCGCTTGCCGGTGACCCACTCGGGGCGGGCCGTGATCCAGGTGAACTCCCCGTCGCCGCGGGCCCACACGGATCCGACGGGCGGCTGGAGCTCCTCGATGTCGAGCAGCCAGGCGAGTCCGACCAGCGGGTGCCCGGCGAAGGACATGCGCGTGCCGGGGGTGCGGATGTCGACGACGCCGCGCTCGGGGTCGTCGACGAACACCGTCTCGCTGTAGCCCAGTTCGGCGGCGAGGGCCTGCCGGGCCGCGTCGTCCGGGACGGTGCGGCCGTCGCGGACGACTCCGAGCAGGTTGCCGTACCGGCCGTCACCCGCGCAGAACACCTTGATCACGTCGAGATCGTTCACGTCGGCATTCAAGCACGGCGCGGGACGGGCTCTCCCGCTGCGGCGGAGCCGGGGCAAAACCGGACGGTAACCCCGTTCCTGCACGGCACGCGAACGGGGACTTGACTCCCGCTTGACCTTCGCTTGAACCGTCCATGGAGGGGCCGTGACGGCCCCGTGTCCGGGGCCGGAAGGTGAGAGCTGAATCACTGGACGAGCGGGCATCGGTCAGGTAAGCCTCGGTTAAGTTAGGTCCGCCTCACCAGGCTGCCCCACGCCTTCACCCTCGCCAGGAGCCCCCATGCGCCCCGCCCGCCTCACCGTCCTCACCGCGGCCGCAGCCGTCGCCGTGCTCACCGCCGTCACCGGCTGTGCGGAGAAGGGCGACAAGGGCGGATCGGACGCGATCCACGTGAACGCGACCGACAGCGCCTGCGAGGTCTCGAAGACGGACTTCCCGGCGGGCAAGGTCTCCATCGAGGTCGAGAACAAGGGCTCCAAGGTCACCGAGCTGTACGTGCTCTTCCCGGACGACCGCATCGTCGCCGAGCGCGAGAACATCGGCCCCGGCACCAAGGCCACCATCACCGCCGAGATCAAGGCGGGCGACTACCTCTTCACCTGCAAGCCCGGCATGAAGGGCGACGGCATCCGCACCAAGGTCAAGGCCACCGGCAAGGGGGGCGCCGAGAAGCGCAGCCCCGAGCTGGACGCCGCCGTGGCCGCGTACCGCAAGTACGTCCAGGAGCAGGCCGACGAGACCCTGCCGAAGGCCCAGGCCTTCGCCGACGCCGTCAAGGCCGGGGACCTGGAGGCCGCGAAGAAGGCCTACGCCCCCTCCCGCCTGGGCTGGGAGCGCACCGAGCCGGTCGCCGAGTCCTTCGGCGACATCGACCCGAAGGTCGACGTCCGCGAGGACGGCCTGGAGGCCGGCCAGGACCCGGCGAAGGACTGGACCGGCTGGCACCGCCTGGAGAAGGCCCTCTTCCAGGACAACAAGATCGGCGACGACGAGAAGAAGCTCGCCGACACCCTGATCACCGACCTCACCGCCTGGCAGAAGAAGGTCGGCGAGGCGGAGATCACCCCCACCTCCATGGCCAACGGCGCCAAGGAGCTCCTCGACGAGGTCGCCACCGGCAAGGTGACCGGCGAGGAGGAGCGCTACAGCCACACCGACCTGGTCGACTTCAAGGCCAACGTCGAGGGCGCCGAGAAGTCCTACGAGCTCCTCAAGGCCGTCACCGCGAAGAACGACCCGGAGCTCGCCAAGCAGCTGGACACCCAGTTCGCCGCGCTGAACACCCTCCTGGACAAGTACCGGGCGGACAAGAACGGCTACGAGTTCACCTCGTACGACAAGGTCGGCGAGACCGAGCGCAAGGAGCTCTCGGACGGCGTCAGCGCCCTGGCCGAGCCGCTCTCGAAGCTGGCCGCCGCGGTCGCCAAGTAGTCCACAGCCAGGCAGAGCGGGAGATCCCACCATGACCGACGCCCAGGAGCCGAAGGTGTCCGAGGACGAGGCCCAGCAGTCCACCGGAGGCGCCGCGCCCTCGCGCCGCGCCGTCCTCGGCTGGGGCGGGGCCGGGCTCGCGCTCGGCGCGGCCGCGGCCGGCGGCGCCGTGGCCGCGTTCAACGGCGGCCCGGACATCGCCCCGGCGGCCTCCGCCGGCGCGGCCGTGCCGTTCCACGGCGCGCACCAGGCGGGCATCGCCAGCGCCGTCCAGGACCGGCTGCACTTCGCGGCCTTCGACGTGAAGACGAAGGACCGCGAGGAGCTCGTCAGGCTCCTCAAGGACTGGACGGCCGCCGCCCGCCTGATGACGGCCGGCCTGCCGGTCGGCGACGTGTACGAGGGCGTCCCCGAGGCCCCGCCGACCGACACCGGCGAGGCCCTGGGCCTCAAGCCCTCCCGCCTGACCCTGACCTTCGGCGTGGGCCCGGGCCTGTTCGCCAAGGACCGCTTCGGCCTGGAGGGCAGGCGCCCCGAGGCCCTGGTGGACCTGGAGGCCTTCCCCGGCGACAACCTGGACCAGGCCCGCTCCGGCGGCGACCTGTGCGTCCAGGCCTGCGCCGACGACCCGCAGGTCGCCGTGCACGCCATCCGCCAGCTGGCCCGCATCGGCTTCGGCAAGGTCGCGGTGCGCTGGTCGCAGCTGGGCTTCGGCAAGACCTCCTCGACCACGCCCGACGAGCAGACCCCGCGCAACATGATGGGCTTCAAGGACGGCACCCGGAACATCTCCGGCACCGACACCGCCGCCCTGGACAAGCACGTGTGGGTCGGCGCGGGCGACGGCAGCGACTGGATGACCGGCGGCTCGTACCTCGTCGCCCGGCGCATCCGGATGCACATCGAGACCTGGGACCGCACCTCGCTGCGCGAGCAGGAGGACATCTTCGGCCGCGACAAGGGCGAGGGCGCCCCGGTCGGCAAGTCCAAGGAGCGCGACGAGCCGTTCCTGAAGGCGATGAAGCCCGACTCGCACGTGCGCCTCGCACACCCCGACAGCAACGACGGCGCGACCATCCTGCGCCGCGGCTACTCCTTCACCGACGGCACGGACGGCCTGGGCCGCCTCGACGCGGGCCTGTTCTTCCTGGCCTACCAGCGCGACGTCCGCAAGGGCTTCGTCGCCATCCAGCGCCGGCTGTCGAAGAACGACGCGCTGAACGAGTACATCCAGCACGTGGGCTCGGCCGTCTTCGCCGTCCCGCCGGGCGTCCGCGACAAGGACGACTGGTGGGGCCGGGCGCTGTTCGCGTAGGACCTTCCGGAGAGGAATCGCCGTGTTCGGCAACTATCTGATCGGCCTGCGCGAGGGCCTCGAAGCCAGCCTGGTCGTCTGCATCCTGGTCGCCTACCTGGTGAAGACCGGGAACCGGGCCGCGCTGCGGCCCGTGTGGCTCGGCATCGGGATCGCCTGCTCGATCTCGCTGGCGTTCGGCGCACTGCTGACCTTCGGCACGCAGGAGCTGACCTTCGAGGCGCA
Organism: Streptomyces sp. NPDC093801; assembly: GCF_040701585.1. Classification (NCBI taxonomy): domain Bacteria; kingdom Bacillati; phylum Actinomycetota; class Actinomycetes; order Kitasatosporales; family Streptomycetaceae; genus Streptomyces; species Streptomyces sp. NPDC093801. Next base: position 174,967 of record NZ_JBFBDP010000016.1, read on the forward strand.
GGAGCTGCTCGGCGGCAGCCTGTCGATCGTCTCGGTCGGCCTGGTGACGTGGATGGTCTTCTGGATGAAGAAGACCGCCCGGCACCTCAAGAGCGAGCTCCAGGGCAAGCTCGACGCGGCGCTCGCGATGGGCACCGGCGCGCTGGTCGCGACCGCGTTCCTGGCGGTGGGCCGCGAGGGCCTGGAGACGGCGCTGTTCGTGTGGGCGTCGGTCCGGGCCAGCGGCGAGGGCTCCTCGGCACCGCTGATCGGGGTGCTGCTGGGCATCGCGACGGCCATCGTGCTGGGGTGGCTGTTCTACCGCGGCGCGCTGAAGATCAACCTGTCGAAGTTCTTCACGTGGACCGGCGGGATGCTGGTCGTCGTGGCGGCGGGCGTCCTCGCGTACGGGGTCCACGACCTCCAGGAGGCCGGGTTCCTCGGCGGCCTCCAGGACAAGGCGTTCGACATCAGCGCGGCGATCCCGCAGGACAGCTGGTACGGGGTCCTGCTGAAGGGCGTCTTCAACTTCCAGCCGGACCCGACGGTGGTGCAGCTGGTGGTCTGGAGCCTGTACCTGGCGGCGGTGCTGACGCTGTTCCTCCTCCCGGCCCGCGTGCGGGGCGCGGCCCAGGCCCCGGCCCCGGCCGCGGTGAAGTAGCCCGCCCCCCTCATGACCCGGCGCCCGGTTCGCTCCCCCCTCCGCGGGGGCGAACCGGGCGCCGCTGCGTGCGGGGCGCGGCTACCCGCGGCCGATGTACGGCATGGCGCTCGCCATCACCGTCGCGAACTGGACGTTGGCCTCCAGGGGGAGCTCGGCCATGTGGAGGACGGTCCGGGCGACGTCCACCGCGTCCATCACCGGCTCCACCGCCAGCTGCCCGTTCGCCTGGAGGATCCCGGTCTGCATCCGCGCCGTCATGTCCGTCGCCGCGTTGCCGATGTCGATCTGCCCGCAGGCGATCCGGTACGGCCGCCCGTCCAGCGAGAGCGACTTCGTCAGGCCCGTCATGGCGTGCTTGGTCGCCGTGTAGGCGATCGAGTGCGGCCGCGGGACGTGCGCGGAGATGGAGCCGTTGTTGATGATGCGCCCGCCCTGCGGGTCCTGCTCCTTCATCACCCGGAAGGCCGCCTGCGCACACAGGAAGGACCCGGTGAGGTTGACGTCGACCACCCGGCGCCAGTCCTCGTAGGCGATGTCCTCCAGGGGGACCCCGGCCGGGCCGAAGGTGCCGGCGTTGTTGAAGAGGAGGTCGAGGCGTCCGTAGCGGTCCCGGACCGTCTCGAACAGTGCGGTCACGTCCGCCGGGTCGCCGACGTCCGCCCGGACCGGCAGCACGTCCGCGCCCCCACCCGCCGCGGCGGCGGTCTCCTCCAGGGGCTCGGTCCGGCGCCCGGCCACGGCCACCGACCAGCCGGCCCCGGCGAGGGCGAGGGCCACGGAGCGGCCGATCCCGGATCCGGCGCCGGTCACTACAGCGATCTTGTTCCCACGTGCGCTCATGGGGCCGCAGAGTACGTCACAGCGGACATCCGGCCCGGAACGTTCCGACAGCTGAGAGCATGGGCCGGTCAGGGGTGCATAAAGCAGATGAAAAGACTGGAGTTCCGTATGTCGGAGAGAGGCCCCTCCGCGGCCCCCTCGCACGAGCACGACCCCTCACCCGCCACCGCCCCTCCCGCAGCCCCCCTGACGGCCGCGCGCCGTACCGGCCTGCTGGTCACCTTCATCCTGGGCGGCCTGACCGCCCTCCCCCCGCTGTCCATGGACATGTACCTCCCGGCCCTGCCGGAGGTCACCGCCGCCCTGCACAGTCCGGCCGCGACCATCCAGCTCACCCTCACCTCCTGCCTCGCCGGGATGGCGCTCGGACAGCTGGTCGTCGGGCCCATGAGCGACAAGTGGGGGCGGCGCGGGCCCCTGCTGACCGGGATGGCGGTCTACGTCCTCGCCACCGCGATATGCGCCCTCGCCCCCTCCGCCGAGCTGCTGATCGGCTTCCGGCTGCTCCAGGGCCTGGCCGGCTCGGCGGCCATCGTCATCGCCCGGGCCGTCGTCCGCGACCTGTACGACGGGGTCGAGATGGCCCGCTTCTTCTCCACCCTGATGCTGATATCCGGCACCGCCCCGATCATCGCCCCGCTGATCGGCGGCCAGGTGCTCCGCTTCGCGGACTGGCGCGGGGTCTTCGTCGTCCTGACCGCCGTCGGCCTCGCGCTGACCCTGGTGGTCTGGCGCGGGCTCGGCGAGACGCTGCCGCCCGAGCGGCGCCAGACCGGCGGCGTGGGCGCCGCGCTGCGGACCATGCGGGGGCTGCTCGCCGACCGGGTCTTCGCCGGGTACACCCTGGCGGGCGGCTTCGCCTTCGCGGTGCTCTTCTCGTACATCTCCGCCTCGCCCTTCGTCGTGCAGGAGATCTACGGCGCCTCCCCGCAGGCCTTCAGCCTGCTCTTCGGCCTCAACTCCGTCGGCCTGATCGTGGTCGGCCAGGTCAACGGCAAGCTGCTGGTCGGCCGGGTCAGCCTGGACAAGGTCCTCGCGGCCGGCATCGCCGTGCTCACCACCGCCTCGGTGGCCCTGCTGCTGATGTCCACCGGGGTGTTCGGGAAGGCCGGGCTGGTCCCCGTCGCCGCAGCGCTGTTCGTGCTGATGTCGGCGATGGGCCTGGTCCTGCCGAACACCAACGCGCAGGCCCTGATGCGCACCCCGCACGCCGCCGGATCGGCGTCGGCGCTGCTCGGCACCTCCTCCTTCCTCGTCGGAGCGGTGGCCTCCCCGCTGGTCGGGATCGCGGGCGAACGGACGGCCGTGCCGATGGCCCTGGTCCAGCTGAGCTGTTCGCTGCTGGCGGGCGGCTGCTTCCTCGCCCTGTGCCGCCCCTGGCGGGAGCGGGAGCCCATGGCCGCACCGGCCGAGCGGGCCGCGCCGTAAACTTCGCTGGTGAACGCCACCGCCCCCACCACCGCCGAAACCCTCCGCAGCGCCCTCGGCGGGCTGCTCGACGGACTCCCGCAGAAGCAGGCGGCGGCCGCCGTCGAGCGGCTCATCGCCAACTACCGGGGCACCACCCCGACCGACGCCCCCGTGCTGCGCGACCGTTCCGACGTCGCCGCGTACGCGGCGTACCGGATGCCGGCCACCTTCGAGGCCGTGCGCTCCGCGCTGGACGGGCTGGCGCAGGCCGCGCCGGAGTGGGTACCGGGCTCGCACGTGGACGTGGGCGGCGGGACCGGAGCGGCGACCTGGGCGGTGGACGCCACCTGGGACGGGCCGCGCACGACCACCGTCCTGGACTGGGCGGAGCCGGCCCTGGCCCTCGGCCGGGAGCTGGCCGGCCGCTCCTCCTCCGACGCCCTGCGCGCGGCCGAGTGGCGGCGGGCCGTCATCGGGACCGGGATCGCCCTGCCCGACGCGGACCTGGTCACCGTCTCGTACGTGCTGGGCGAGCTGACCGAGCAGGCCCGCCGGGCGGTCGTCGCCGAGGCGGCCCGCGCCGGGCGGGCCGTCGTCCTGATCGAGCCGGGCACGCCCGAGGGGTACCTGCGCATCCGCGAGGCCCGCGACCAGCTGATCGCCGCCGGGCTGAAGGTCGCCGCGCCCTGCCCGCACGACGGGGCCTGCCCGATCGAGGTCGGACAGGACTGGTGCCACTTCTCGGCGCGGGTCAGCCGCTCCTCCCTGCACCGGCAGGTCAAGGGCGGCTCCCTCCCCTACGAGGACGAGAAGTTCAGCTACGTCGCCGCGACCCGCTTCCCCACGGCGCCGGTCCCCTCCCGGATCACCCGGAGGCCGCAGATCCGGAAGGGGCTCGTCCTGCTGGACCTGTGCGGTCCCGAGGAGACGGGGCTGGGCCGGGCCACCGTCACCAAGCGCCACGGCGGCCTCTACAAGGCGGCCCGGGACGTCGAGTGGGGCGAGCAGTGGCCCCCCGCCGACCCGGGCCGGGACCTCTAGGCCGGCCGCGGCTCCGCGGGCCGCGCGCCTAGGGCCGCAGCTCCTGGGTGCAGCACTTCACGCTGCCGCCGCCCTTGAGCAGCTCCCCCAGGTCCATCGGGATCGGCTCGAAGCCGCGCTCGCGCAGCGGCGCCAGCAGCCCGGTCGCGGCCTGCGGCAGCAGCACGTGCCGGCCGTCCGAGACCGAGTTCAGGCCGAAGGCCGCGGCGTCCGGGGCGTCCACGAGCAGGGCGTCCGGGAAGAGCCGGCGCAGCACCGCCTGGCTGCCCGGGGAGAAGGCCGGCGGGTGGTACATGATCTCGTCGCCGTCGAGCACGCACAGCGCCGTGTCCAGGTGGTAGTAGCGCGGGTCCACCAGGTCGAGGCCGATGACGGGGCGGCCGAAGAACTCCTGCGCCTCGTCGTGCGAGAGCGGGCTGGAGCGGAAGCCCCGGCCCGCGAGGATGAAGCCGGCGGTGACGGCGAAGTCGCCCTCGCCCTCGTTGACGTGCGAGGGCTCGTGGATGTCGGTGAAACCGTTGGCCCGGAACCAGTCGAGGTGGATCTCCGCCTCGGCGGTGCGTTCCGGGTAGGCGAAGCGGGCGCCGAGGACCCGGCCGTCGACGACGAGGGCACCGTTCGCGGCGAAGACCATGTCGGGCAGGTCCGGGGCCGGCTCCAGGGTCTCGACGGTGTGCCCCAGGGAGAGGTAGCGGTCCCGCAGGTCCTCCCACTGGGCGAGTGCGAGGGGCAGGTCCACCGGTTTCGTGGGGTCCATCCACGGATTGATGGAGTACGTGACCTTGAAGTGTGCGGGTGCGCACATCAGGTAGCGCCGGGGTGTGGCGTCTCTGCGCAAAGAAGGCTCCTCACGACTGCGGACTCACGGTACGGGTGTGTACGGAGAGAATCGTCTCCCCTCAGGGTCCGGCCGCACAGTGAACCGATCGGGTGATTTACCACAACGGCCGGGAGACGAGACGTCTCGGCCGGGTTGGTACGTTGGGCCGATGAGCAAGCCTCCGGACTCCAGCCGCCGCAGCGAACGCTCCCGGCGCGCCATCCTCGACGCCGCCCTCGCCCTCGTCGGGGAGGTCGGCTTCGACAAGCTCACCATCGAGGCCATCGCGGCCCGCGCGGGCGTCGGCAAGCAGACCATCTACCGCTGGTGGCCCTCCAAGGCCGCCGTCCTGCTGGACGCCTCGCTGGCTCTGTCCGGAGAGGCCTGGGCGGACTCCGGCTGGACCGGGTTCCCCGACACGGGCGACCTGGCGGCCGACCTCAAGACCGTCCTGCGGGCCACCGTGGACGAGTTCGGCGACCCCCGGTACGAGGCCCCCGCGCGCGCCCTGACGGCGGCCGGGGCGACCGACCCCGACCTGGCCGCGCGCTTCACCGAACAGCTGCTGGAACCCCAGCTCGCCCTGTACGAGGCGCGGTTGCGGGCGGGGCAGCAGGCCGGACAGCTCGCGGCGGACGCCGACGTCCGGCTGGTGGTGGAGATGCTGGTGGGGCCGCTGACGTACCGGTGGCTGATGCGGACGGCTCCGGTGACGCACGCCTTCGCGGACGCGCTCGTCGACGCCGTGCTGGGTGGCGTGGCAAAAGTCACCGTCCGATAGCCGGACACCCGGTGACCTCGGCAAGGCCGAGAACATATGGCCGGATTGAGCCGTTATCGGGGGAAGTAGGGCCGGGGGCCCGATCGGGGGGTGCGGTCACGGGGCCCCCGGGATGGTGGGACCATGGAATGGTCTGCCGGGGCAACGGTGAGGTGAGGGGATAGATGGGGTCTGAGTCCGGCCGCGTCAAACGCGGCGAGCAGAGCAGGATCTCCCAGTGGCTGCGCCGCCGCTCGAAACCCGCTCCCGAGGACCCCGGCAGGGAACGCGAAGCGCTCCTCCTGGCCGTCGCCGCCGCCGGGCTCCCGGTCGCCCCCGCCGCCCATCCCGTCGGCTACCGCTGTTCGTGCGACCGCATCGGCTGTCCCACGCCGGCCCGGCACCCGGTCTCCTTCGCCTGGCAGACCCAGTCGACCACCGACCGCGCCCAGATCGAGCGCTGGGCCCGCACCCAGCCCCAGGCCAACTTCATCACCGCGACCGGCATGGTCCACGACGTCCTGGACGTCCCCCTCGAAGCCGGCCGCAACGCCTTGGAGCGCCTCCTCGCCGCCGGCGTCGAGGTCGGCCCGGTCGCCGAGTCGGGCGGTACGGGCGACCACGCCCGGATGCTCTTCTTCACGGCCACCCGCGGCACGCCCGAGGACGAGGACGAGTGGTGGCCCTGCGAGCTGGACTGCCACCCCGAGACCATGGACGAACACCCCGGCCTGCGCTGGCACTGCCGCGGCAGCTACGTCCTGCTGCCCCCGGCCGCGCTCCCCGGCGACTTCTCCGTGACCTGGGTGCGCGACGTCCGCCGGCCGCTCCCGGACCCCCTGACCCTCCTGGAGACGCTCACGGACGCCTGCGCCCAGTACGCGGGCGCGGCCGGCCAGACCCCGTCGGCGGTCGCCTGGCCCCTGGGCCGCTGACCCCCCGCTGCGCGGGGCCGGCCCCCGCGCAGCGCCCGCCCGGTCAGTGGATCTGCGTGACCACCACGTCCAGGGACCAGGCCCTGCCCGCCTTCGCCGGCGCCCCGGCCTCGACCACGTACCCGAGGTCCCGCAGCGCGGCGACCAGCTCCGCCGGACCCTCCGGCTCGGCTCCGGCCAGGAGCAGGTCCCGGACCAGACGGCCCTTCGTGGCCTTGTTGAAGTGGCTCACCACCGACCGCTTCTCCACCCCGTCCACCATCTGGGCGTGCAGCACCCGCACCGTGGCCGTGCGCCCCGCCGTCTCCCCCTTCGGCTTCCACGCCGACGCGTACGCCGACGAGCGCAGGTCCAGCACCAGCCCGTCCCCCGCCGCCTCCGGCATCACCTCGGCCATCGGCGTGCGCCAGTACGCGCCCAGCGCGCCCAGCGCCGGCAGCTTCACGCCCATCGAGCACCGGTACGAGGGGATCCGGTCGGTCACCCGCACCGCGCCCCACAGCCCCGAGAACACCAGCAGCGTCCGCTCGGCCGCCGCCCGCGCCGACGCGGACAGCCCCGCCAGGTCCAGGGCGTCGTACAGCACCCCGGTGTAGATCTCCCCCGCGGGCCGGGCCGGCGCCGACCGCAGCACGGCGTTCTTCGCGACCTCGCCGCGCAGGCCCTCGCTCAGCCCCAGCACCTCGCGCGCCTTCAGCTCGTCGCCCGCGCACAGCTCGGCCAGCTCCTCCAGTACGGCCGCCCGCGCACCGGCCAGCCCGGGCAGCGACAGCGACGCGGGGTCGAGCGGTGCGCCGGAGCCGCCGGCGGCCTTTCCCTCGGAGGGCGGCAGCAGCACGAGCACGGTGGTTCTCCTATCGATGGCACGACGCGGGGGGTGCGGCCCCCGAGCCAGGGTAGACGTCCCGCCGCCGGCCGGTCACGGGCGAACGGCCACGGCGGCGCCCCCGGCCGCCGGGGCCGGGGGCGGGCCGTGGCCGCCGGTGGGGGGTCGTGGTGGGCGGTGCTGCGTCGCCCTTCCCTGCTGTGGTGCAGGACGACTGTCCGGCGCGCCGCCGGTCCGCGTCCAGCTGTTTCGAAGAGGTTCGAAAGACCTGGACACCTCCTCACCCGCCCAGTAGGAGCGAGCCCAGCGAGGTCGCCGTGTGCAGGACCGAGTTCCGGTGCCGGGTCGAGCTGATCAGGCCCGCCGCGCGCAGCACGGAGGTGTGGTGGCTGACCGAGGCCTGCGACATCCCCACGAGCCGGGCGAGTTCCGAGGTGCTGCGGGAGCCCTCGGAGGTGTGGTGCAGGATCTCCGAACGGGTCCGCCCGATCAGCGGCACGAGCTTCCTCCCGGCCGAGTCGCCCGGGGCGCGGGTGCGCCGGGCGGGATAGGTGAGCACGGGCGGCAGTTCGGGGTCGAGGAGCGACACGGGGGTGCGGGCGCGGAACAGGGTGGGGACCAGGAGCAGGCCCCGCCCGTTGAGGTGGAGTTCCTGGTCCACCGGGTACTGGACCTCCAGCACCGGCGGCTTCCACCGCATGCCCGGCCCCAGACCCGACAGGACGCCCTCGATCCCCGATTCGGCGGCCGTCTTCGCCTGCGCCGCGTACTCCGCCCGGACCGTCGTCCGCATCGTCTGCTCCAGCGGCGCCACCGCCGCCGCGTGGTAGCCGCGCAGGGCCGCGGCGAGGTCCCGCAGCGCGTCGGGGCGGCCCGCGGCGAGGTCCCGCGTCCAGGGCGGGAGGGCGCCGGCGGCCCCGAGGACCTCCAGGTCGCCGCGCAGGTGGCGGGCGGGGGTGGCGGTGAGGGCGTCGAGGCCCTGCTCGATCTCCGGGGACCCGTCGGAGGGGGTGAGGAAGTCGGGGAAGTAGCCGAGCGGACGCACCAGGGGCAGGAGGGTCCGCAGGCTGCCGGCCTGCCGGGCCAGGACCGCGCGGCCCCAGGCCTCGGCCGCCGGATTGCCGCTGCGGTGCTGGAGCATGCGCAGGCTCAGCACCGTCTCCCACAGCGGGTCCGGCCGGCTGGCGACGCTCGTGCGCGCCAGGTCGGCTCCCGTGAAGTGAATCCGCAACAACATGCGCCGCCCCGTGAATGAGTTCCGATCGGTTCCGGTGGGTTCGGGCGATCCGCCCCCCACATTGCGCCCCGGCCGGGCGTCGCGTTCCAGGAGGTTTCACGCCGTCGTGCGCGGCCGTTTCCGCGCCGTGTTCCGGTGAGCGGACCCCGGCGCGGAATTCCGGACACCCGCACAACGGGTCCCGCCCGGGCCGCCCCCGCGCGCGGCCGCCGAGAAGATCTCCCGGGCAGGACATACGCTCGGTCCATGCCACGCCGTCACATGCACATGGCCGGTGCGGACGGTGCCGCCCTGGGCGCCGCGCTGCGGGGGCTGCGGAAGCGACTGGAGGTGCCCGGCGCCTTCCCGGCGGCGGTGCTCGCCGAGGCCGAACGGGCCGCCTCCGTTCCCTTGCCGCCCGCCGAGGACGCCACCGGCATCCCCCTGTTCACCATCGACCCGCCGGGCTCCGTGGACCTCGACCAGGCCATGCACCTGGCGAGACGGTCCGGCGGCGGCTACCGCGTCCACTACGCCATCGCCGACGTCGCCGCCTTCGTCACCCCCGGCGGCGCCCTCGACGCGGAGGCCCACCGCAGGGTCACCACCCTCTACTTCCCCGACGTCCGGGTGCCGCTGCACCCGCCCGTGCTCTCCGAGGGGGCGGCCAGCCTGCTGCCGGACCGGACCCGGCCGGCCCTGCTGTGGCGGCTCGACCTGGACTCCGACGGCCGGGTGGAGGGCACGGACGTCCGCCGCGCCCTGGTCCGCAGCCGGGCCCGGCTCGACTACGAGGGCGTCCAGAAGGCCGTCGACACCGGCACCGCCGAACCCGCCCTGGCGCTGCTGAAGGACGTCGGGACCCTGCGCGAGGCCCTGGAGACCGAGCGCGGCGGGATCTCCCTGAACGTCCCCGAGCAGGAGGTCGTGGCGCAGGACGGCTCGTACCGCCTGGCCTACCGGGCCCCGCTGCCGGCCGACGGCTGGAACGCCCAGGTCTCCCTGATGACGGGCATGGCCGCGGCCGACCTGATGCTGGCCTCCGGGAGCGGGATCCTGCGGACCCTGCCGCCCGCCCCCGACGGCGCGGTGGGCCGGCTGCGCCGGGCCGCGAAGGCCCTGCGGATCGACTGGCCGCACCACGTCCCGTACGCCGCGCTGGTGCGGTCCCTGGACCCGCGCGTCCCGGCGCACGCCGCGTTCCTCCAGGAGTGCACGGCCCTGCTGCGCGGCGCCGGGTACACGGTGTTCACCGGCGGCGAGCGGCCCGACCCCGCCGTCCACGCGGCGGTCGCGGCGCCGTACACGCACTGCACCGCCCCGCTGCGGCGGCTGGTCGACCGCTACGCCGGAGAGCTGTGCCTGGCCGCGGCGGCGGGGGCGGCGGCGCCCGCGTGGGTGGTGGAGGCGCTGGCGGCGCTGCCGCGGGAGATGCGGGAGGGGGCCCGGCTGGCCAACTCCGTGGAGCGCGAGTGCGTGGACCTGGTCGAGGCGGCCGTGCTCAGGGACCGTGTCGGGGGGACCTTCGAGGCGACGGTCATCGACGTGGAGGAGCAGGACCCGCGGATCGGGACGGTCCACCTGGAGGAGCCGGCGGTGGTGGGCCGGGCCGAGTCCCCGGCCGGGCCCCTGCCCCTCGGCGACCGCGTCCGGGTCCGCCTGACCCGTGCCGACCCGGGCACGGCCAAGATCCTCTTCGCGCCGGTCTAGGCCGCCGGGGAGGGCGGCTGCCGCAGGGCCGTGACCAGGGCGCGGGGGTCGTCGGCGTGGAAGCGGACGGTACGGGCCCGCGCGCGGGCGCCGAGCGGACGGCGGAAGTCCAGCGGGCTGTTCAGCTCCAGGGTGACCGTCGTCTGGCTGCCCACGATCAGGTCGAGCACCCCGTCGTCGGAGAGGCCGACCAGCCGGCCCTCCGGGTAGCGCCGGTCGACCCGGGCCGAGGCCACCGCGTCCGGCGGGACGGTGAGGTCGAACAGGGCCCCGTAGCGGATCCGCAGCGTCCCGTCGGGACGTACGACGTGCGGGCGGGTCACGCAGGCGGCGTGCAGGGCCAGCACCAGCAGCACCCCGTAGACGTCGAACACGAGCACCACCCGGTGCACGGCGGGCCAGGGGATGAGCAGGGCGAGCCCGACGGTCTCGATCAGCGACACGAAGAGCAGCCCGTACATCATCGCCGTCTGCGGTCCGGTGTAGGCGGCGGCGAGGTCCCCCGGCCGCACCCCGTGCGGCCGGCGCGCCACCCACCGTCCCAGCGAGGCGCAGGCCCGCAGCTCGTGCAGCAGCAGCCGGCGCACCGGCTCCGGGACCACGGTCCGCACGGCCTCCCCCCACGAGCCGGTGCGCCGCCGCAGCGCGTACAGGACCCGGGCCTCCAGCAGCAGCACCCCGAGCACCAGCGCCTCGGCCCCGGCGGTCACCCACCCGGGCGGCCGCACCCCGGCCGCGAGGCACCCGGCGAGGACCAGCTCGCCCGGGATCGCGGCGGCGGCCGCGATGCGGGCCGCCCGTACGGCGCTCACGCCGGCCCCTTCCCGGCGAAGGCCGCCATCACCCGGCGCACGACCTCCGCCTGCGCGGGGGTGTACTCGGCGAGCAGCGCCTCTCCGAACCCGGGGACGACGGGCCCGTCGGAGGGGATCGCGGCGAAGGCGGCGGCCGGTACGGCGGCGACGACCGCCTCCGCGAGCGGGCCGATCCGGGGGTCGTCGGCGGGGGCGTCGGCCAGCTCGTCGAGCCGCTCGTACAGGGCGAGCACAGCGGGGTCGGCGGCGAGCGGCCCGAGGACGGCGTAGAGCTCCTCCCCGGCGGCGCCGGTGGCGTCGAGCAGGGTCAGGTGTTCGCGGTCCTTCGCGGCGGCCGGGGAGTCCGTCGGCGGCGCCTCGGCCAGCAGCGCGGCGAGCGCCGGGGAGACCGGCTCGCCCCCGCCGGGCCCGGCGGCGAGCAGCGCCGCGAGGCGTGCGCGCCGCCCGGCCAGTTCGGCCTGCTGCCGGGCGAGGTCGGCGTCGAGCTCCCCGAGCACCTCGGCGAGCTCGCGCCCCGCGTCGTCCGCGAGGACGTCGCGCACCTCGTCCAGGCCCAGCCCGAGCTCGGTGAGCCGGCGCACCCGCGCCAGGAGCACGGCGTCGCGCACGGTGTAGACCCGGTAGCCGTTGGCCCGCCGCTCCGGCTCCGGGAGCAGCCCGACGTGGTGGTAGTGCCGGACCGCCCGGGTGGTGACCCCGACCAGTGCGGCGATCTCTCCGATCCGCATGCCCCTCAGTAGAAACCCTGCCGCTGCGTCAAGGTCAAGCCGCTCCCGGCAGCCGGTAGCATGGTCGGCACGACAGACGAGTCGGCCGGGCGGCCGCGTCGGGGTCCCCGGATCCCGCCGAGGAACGTCCGGGCTCCACAGGGCAGGGTGGTGGGTAACGCCCACCCGGGGTGACCCGCGGGACAGTGCCACAGAAAACAGACCGCCGGGGACTTCGGTCCCCGGTAAGGGTGAAACGGTGGTGTAAGAGACCACCAGCGCCTGAGGTGACTCAGGCGGCTAGGTAAACCCCACCTGGAGCAAGGTCAAGAGGATCCGTCCCCGGACGGGTCTGCGCGAACGCTTGAGGGCTGCCCGCCCGAGTTCGCGGGTAGACCGCACGAGGCCGGCGGCAACGCCGGTCCTAGATGGATGGCCGTCTCCCCGGCGACCGCGAGGTCTCCGGGCGACAGAACCCGGCGTACAGGCCGGCTCGTCTGTCGTGCCCGCTCCGTTCGGAGTACCGCGAACGCCCCTCGGAGGGGCCCGCGATGGGGCACGCTCGCATCCATGACGGATCACCCCGCTCTCGCGGCCTGCGCCGCCGCGCACATACGCGACCTCGCCGCAGCGACCTCCGACCCCCGCGACGCCTACGCGAACCACGCCGAACTCGCCGCCGTGACCGGGAGCCTGCTCGCCCTCGCGCAGCACCTCGAAGACGCGTTGCGGCACCTGGCGCAGCACGTCGAGCGGCACGACACCGACTGGGACACCGCGGACGAGGAGCGGCGGCTGCCCCGGCAGGTGGCCCGGGCGGCGAGCACCAAGGCCCGGTCCGCCGAGGCCGACGCCCACAACATGGCCCGGGCCCTGGGCCGGGCGGTCGAGGAACTCGGCCGTCTCAGGCCCGCCCCCTGACGCCGGCGCGCCGGACGGCGGGGCCCCCGCCCCCGGAACTCCGGGGACGGGGGCCCTGCGGGCCGACGGGCCGGTCTAGCGCAGGTGCGAGGTGTCGTTGAGGAGCCGGACCGAGGCGTTGCCGTCGGCGTAGTAGGCCACCGCCGAGAGGGAGGCCGCGGAGAGCTCCATCTTGAACAGGGACTCCGGCGGGGCCCCCAGGGCGAGCCGGACCAGCGTCTTGACCGGGGTCACGTGCGTGACCAGCAGCACCGTGCGGCCCGCGTACGCGGACAGCAGCCGGTCCCGGGTGGCCGAGACCCGGCGGGTGACGGCCGCGAAGCTCTCCCCGCCGCCCGTGGGGGCGGCCTTCGGGGAGTCCAGCCAGGCCTGGAGGTCGTCCGGGAAGCGCTCCCGCACCTCGGCGAAGGTCAGGCCCTCCCAGGCGCCGAAGTCCGTCTCGCGCAGGCCCTCTTCGACGGTGACCGGCAGCCCGAGGCGGTCGGCGACTGCCTGGGCGGTCTCACGGCAGCGGCGCAGCGGCGAGCTGACGACGGCCTGTACGGTGCCCCGCACGGCCAGCGCCCCGGCGACGGCGGCGGCCTGCCGCCGGCCGGCCGGGGACAGCTCCGGGTCGGTGCCCCCGCTGCCGGAGAACCGCTTCTGCGGGGTCAGGGCGGTCTCCCCGTGCCGCAGCAGCACGAAGGTGGCCGGGGCCCCCATGTCGGGCCCTCCCCAGCCGGTGCCGGTGCCTCCGGCGGTCTCCGGAGCCTGCCCCACCGGGGCGGGGGCTCCAGCGGCGTCCGGGGCCCGGCCCGCTCGCGCGGTGCCTCCGGCGGTCTCCGGGGTCTGGCCCAGCCGCGCGGGGGCTCCCCCGGCGGCCGGTGCGGCGCCGGAGGCGGGCACGGCTGTCGGGGCCGGGGCGTGGGCCGGAGCCAGGGCCCCGGCCTCGGCCTCGGCCTCGCCGAAGAGGGTTTCCGCCTCCGGCGCTGCCGCGCTCCGCGCGGCGCGCAGGTCGGCGGCAGCGGTGTCGTGAGCGGCGGCCCCGCTCCCGTGCGCGTCGGAGGCGGCCTCGCCGGTGCGCAGCGCCCCGCCGGGCACCCCGGCGGCCGCGCCGGCGGGCGTGGCGGCGGGCGTGGCGGCGGCCCTGGCGGCGGGCGGGGTCGTGCGGGCTCCCGCCGCGGCGGCGGAGTCGGCGGGTGCGCCCGGCCTCGTACCACCGCCGGAGGCCATCGCGGCGCGGACCGCGGCCGCGCCCCTGGCGGCGTCGCCCGGGGGGCCGGCCGGGGCGAGGTCGGCCGTGGAGGCGGAGGGTTCCCACTGCTTCCCGCGGCGGCCAGCGTCCATCGCCTCGTTGGCGAGGCGGTCCGCGTGCTTGTTGCGCTCGCGCGGGATCCACTCGTAGGTGACCTGCCCGCGCGGCAGGACCGCCGCCGCCTCGGCCGCCAGCGGCTTCATGTCGGGGTGCTTGATCTTCCAGCGGCCCGACATCTGCTCGACGACGAGCTTGGAGTCCATCCGGACCCGGACCACCGCGTCGGGGGCCAGTTCACGGGCGGCCTTCAGCCCCGCGATCAGCCCCCGGTACTCGGCGACGTTGTTCGTCGCGATGCCGATGAACTCGGCGCGCTCGGCCAGGGTCTCCCCCGTGGCCGGGTCCAGGACGACCGCGCCGTAGCCGGCGGGGCCCGGGTTGCCCCGGGAACCGCCGTCGGCCTCCACGACGAAGCGCGGCATCAGATGCCCGAGTCCGCCGTACGGACCAGGATGCGGCCGCAGTTGTCGTGACGCACGACCTGGTCGCGGGCGGCGGCCTTGATCTCGTTGACCTCGGCCATGTCGAGCTCCAGGCGGCAGCCCTCGCAGCGGCGCTGGTAGAGGCGCGCGGCGCCGACCCCGCCCTGCTTGACGCGGATCTTCTCGTACAGGGCCATCAGGTCGGCCGGCATGGAGCCGACGATGACCTCGCGGTCCTTGGTGACCTTCGCGGCCTCGGCGTCGAGCTCGCCGGTGGCGGCGTCGCGGCGGGCGGTGGCGTCGGACAGCTTGGACTCCAGCGCGGCGACGCGCTCGGTGATCCCGGTGACGCGCTCCTGGGCGCCCTCCAGGCGCTCCATGACCTCCAGGACGACGTCCTCCAGGTCGGCCTGCCGCTTGGCGAGCGAGGCGACCTCGCTCTGGAGGTTGGCCAGGTCCTTGGCCGAGATGCCGGCGCCCGACTCCAGGCGCTGCTGGTCGCGGGCCGCGCGCTGGCGGACCTGGTCGACGTCCTGCTCCGCCTTGGTCTGCTCGCGGGCGGCGTCGCTGGCCTGCGTCTGCGCGGCGACGAGCAGGTCGCGCTGCTGGCTGAGGTCCTTGGTCAGGGAGTCGACCTCGGCGTGCTCGGGCAGCGACTTGCGCTTGTGGGCCAGCTGAGACAGCCGGACGTCCAGGGCCTGGACGTCGAGGAGTCGGATCTGGTCGGCGGGCTCGGCGTTCAGTTGGGGGCTCCAGAGACACTAGAAGGGGTGGTTTCGGACGGCGCGTGCGCCGTCCACGGGTCGGTGACCGTGCGCGAGACATGGGTCCGAAGACCCCAGCCCTGGCGCTCGGAGACGGCGTCGAGCTGGGCCGCGGCCTGCTCGCACCAGGGCCACTCCGTGGCCCAGTGGGCGGCGTCGACGAGGGCGAGCGGGCTCTGCTCGCGGGCCTCGGACGCCGGGTGGTGGCGCAGGTCGGCGGTGAGGAAGGCGTCCACGCCGGCGGCGCGGACCTGCGCGAAGAGGCTGTCGCCGGAGCCGCCGCTGACGGCGACGGTGCGGATCGGCGCGTCGGGGTCGCCGGCGGCGCGGATGCCCTGGGCGGTGCGCGGGAGCCGGGCGGCGGCGCGGGCGGTGAACTCGCGCAGGGTCTCGGGGTGGTCCAGCTCGCAGATCCGGCCGAGGCCGCGGCGGCCGGACGGGTCGGTCGGGTCGGGCACGAGCGGGCCGGTGACGCGCAGGTCGAGGGCGCCGGCGAGGGCGTCGGAGACCCCGGGGTCGGCGGTGTCGGCGTTGGTGTGGGCGACGTGCAGCGCGATGTCGTTCTTGATCAGCGTGTGCACGACGCGGCCCTTGAAGGTGCCCGCCTCGACGGTGGTGGTGCCGCGCAGGTAGAGGGGGTGGTGGGTGACGACCAGGTCGGCGCCGAGCTTCACGGCCTCGTCGACGATCTCCTGGACGGGGTCCACGGCGAACAGCACCCGGGTGATCTCGGCGTCGGGGTCGCCGCAGACGGTGCCGACGGCGTCCCACTGCTCGGCCCGCGAGGGGGGCCAGAGAGCGTCCAGCGCGGCGATGACTTCAGAGAGAGAGGGCACGGGCCAAGGCTACCGTCCGTGGCGACCGCCCGGCCTGTCCCCCGGGCAGGGGGCGGCCGGGGGGCGTGCGGGGAGGACGGGGTCACCGGGCGCACCGGCGGGACGCCGCCGTCGCACCCCGAGGCGGGGCGTACCGCATCTGCCCCCAATCGCCCCGATATCAACAGCACAGTCACCCCCTGCGGCACCGGAGAATCGCGGGGGCGCCACCCGTACGTGTGAAGCGTGCGAGGTCGTGTTGTCCGGCCGGAAGCGCGAAACCTAGGTTCCTCCCCGGAGGTGACGGCCCGGATGACTGTCTGTGCCACCGAGATGACCACGACCGCCCCCCTCGCGATCACCGCCGACGGGGCGTACGCCGCGCGGCTGGCCGGGGAGGGCGAGGCCCGCTATGCGGAGCGCTGGACGCTGGGCGGGCCGGAGCCGTACGCGGTGCCGCTGCCGCTCGCGCAGCCGGAGGAGGCCGACAGCGAGGTGCTGCCGCTGTCCGACGGGCGGGTCCTGATCCACCGCCGGGTCGCCGACCGGCACGCGTTCTCCCTGCTCTACCCCTCGGGCACCTACACGGGCCCCCGCCCGTCGTGCCCCGGCGCCGGCCCCCGCACGGGCGAGCTCCGCCTCGGCGGGATCGACGCCGCCGACGGGCTGCTGGTCCGCCTGCTGCCGCCGTCCCCCGACGGGTCCGCGGCCTACGCGCTCGCGGTGGCGGGCGGGGAGACCACCGTCTGGCAGGTGGCCGGGCACGGCTCCGACGCACCGCGGCGGGCCGCCGTCCTCCCGGGCCGCTGCTCCGGCGGGGTCTGGCTGGACCGCTCGGGCCGGCTGCTGTCCCTGGACCGCGAGCAGGACGGCCGGGTCAAGGCCGTCGCCGTGGACCTGGTGCGGGGCGGGGTCGTCACCCCCCTGCTCCAGATCGCCGAGGACAGCGACGACCGGCTGCTGATGGCCGCCCCCGACAGCGGGCTGCTGCTGATCCGCTCGGACGCGCCGGGCGAGCCCCGGCTCGGCTGGGGGGTGCTGGGCAGCTCCCGGCCGGTCCGCTTCCCGGAGTGCCTGCGGCTGGAGGACGCCCACCCCTTCGCGGTGCAGCCGGGCCAGATCCTGATGCCGGAGACCTGCGGCGTCGCGCTGCGCGTCGGTGGGACGGGCCTCGCGCTGTGGCGCCCGGCCGACCGGTACGTGTTCCGCTTCACCACGCCGGCGGGCTGGCTGGGCACGGGCCTGTGGACGCCGGAGGGGCGGCTGCGGCTCCCGTACGCCGTCCCCGGGGTCCCCTGCGGGATCGTCGCCCTGAGCCAGCCGGCCGCCCCGCCCCCGCCCGTCCGACTGGACCCGCCGCCGAAGGCGGCCGCCCGCCCGGTCCCCCTCCAGCAGGCCCCGCTGGGCTGAGCCGGGGACGGCGTACGGGAGCCGCAGCCGGTCCTACCGGACGACCGCCACCCCCGTCATGAAGGTGAACTGGCCGCCCGAGGCGAGCACCTTCTGGGCCCCGGTCACCGGGTCCACCCGGAACAGGGTGCGGTCGCTGCCCCCGGGGTCGCTGTCGGTGACCAGCAGGCTGCCGTCGGCCTCGATCGCGATCGCCCCGGGAGCGACGAAGCCGCCGCCGGAGGACACGGTGGTCTGGGCGCCCGTCACCGGGTCCACCTTGATCACCCCGCCGCCGAAGCCGGGGAAGGCGTTGGCGTCGGTGACCAGGATGTGGCCCGCGGCGTCCACCACCACGTCGGTGGGACTGCGCAGCTCACCGCCCGAGGTGACCGTCGTGCGGGCGCCGGTGACCGGGTCGACGCGCACCACCCGGGACGAGAGGTCCTCGCCCCCGATCATGTTCTGCTCGACCACCAGGACGGATCCGTCGGGTGCCACGCACAGCCCCACCGCCCGCACCGGCGGGTCGGCCGCCGCCCCGTCGCCCTGGGACAGGACGGTCTGCCCGCCCGTGGTGCGGTCGACGCGGATCACGGCCCCGAACCCGCCCGCGGAGGCGTCCGCGACGAGGATGCTCCCGCCGGCCTCGACGGCCACGCCGAGGGGGGCGGAGAACTTCCCGCCGGAGGACACCTCGGACTGGTCCCCCGTCCCCGGGTCGAGGCGCAGCAGACTGCCGGTCCCGGGGAAGTGCCGGTCCTTGGTCACCAGGACGCCGCCGCCGGCCTCCACGGCGATGCCGGTTCCCCCCAGCAGCTCGCCGCCCAGGGCGAACAGTGCCGCCTCGCCGGTCGACGGGTCGACGCGGAACACCGCTCCGGAACAGCCCAGGGCCTGGGAGTCGACGATCAGGATCGTGCCGGCGGGGAGGTGCTCCTGAACGGTCATGGCGGGTTACTCCTCTGGGGGAGGGGGCGATCCCCCCACTCAACCGCAGCCCCTGCCGCGCACCCCGCCCCGCGATCCGCCACGCCGACCGCCCCTGCGGCGAACCGCCCGTTCGCAGCACCGGGGCCGCGACGGGCGGACGGCGGGCCCGGCTCAGCCGTGTTTGAGGCCCAGGACCTCGGCCGCGGCGAAGGTCTCGTTCGCCGGGCGGGAGTCGTAGTGCGGGCTGAGGAGGGAGTCGAGCTCCTCGAAGGTGAAGGCCTCCTTCGAGGTGTCGAACTTCGCCGCGACCCGGGGCCGTTCCATGACGACCACGATCCCGCCGTGGACGACGAGGAGCTGGCCGTTCGCCTTCGCCGAGGCGGGCGAGGCGAGGTAGCCGACCAGCGGGGCGACGTGCTCGGGGGCGAGCGGGTCGAGCTCGCCCTCCGCCGGGACCTGGAAGCCGGCGAAGACGTCCTCGGTCATCCGGGTGCGGGCCCGCGGGCAGATGGCGTTGGCCGTCACCCCGTACTTGGCCAGGGCCAGGGCGGTCGAGGTGGTCAGGCCCACGATGCCGCCCTTGGCCGCCGCGTAGTTCGGCTGGCCCGCCGAACCGCCGAGGAAGGCCTCGGAGGAGGTGTTGACGATCCGCCCGTACACCGGGCCGCCGGCCGCCTTGGAGCGCTCCCGCCAGTGCGCGGAGGCGAAATGGGTGGTGTTGAAGTGGCCCTTGAGGTGGACCCGGATCACCGAGTCCCACTCCTCCTCCGACATCGAGAAGACCATCCGGTCGCGCAGGATCCCCGCGTTGTTGACCAGGACGTCGAGCTTTCCGAAGCGGGAGACGGCCAGCTCGACCAGGTCCCGCGCCTGCTCGAAGTCGGCCACGTCCCCCAGGTGCGCCACCGCCTGCCCGCCCGCCGCGCGGATCTCGGCGGCGACCTCCTCCGCCGGGGCGGCCGAGGCCTCGCCGGAGCCGTCGCGGCCGCTCTGGCCGAAGTCGTTGACGACCACGCTCGCGCCGAGCCGGGCCAGTTCGAGCGCCTCGGCCCGGCCGAGCCCCCGGCCGGCGCCGGTGACGATGGCGCTGAGCCCCTCAAGTGGCAGTGACATGTGCCGGATTCCTCTCAGGACGGATCGGTCGGCGGGGCGTCAGATCTCGATGCAGGTGCGCAGGGCCGTGCCCGTGCGCATCTGGTCGAGGGCGTCGTTGATCTCGGTCAGCTTCACCCGGTGCGTGATCAGGCCCGCCAGGTCGATCCGGCCGGCCCGCCACAGGGCGATGGTGCGCGCGTAGGAGCGGAGCACGTCCCCGCCCCCGTACATCGAGGGGAGGATCTTCTTCTCGTCGAAGAACAGCGAGAACATGTCGATCTGGAAGTTGTCGTCGAGGGCGCCCGCGCCGACGATCACGACCGAGCCGCCGCGCCGGGTCATCCGGTAGGCGGTGCGGGCGGTGGCCGACTTGCCGACGACCTCGAAGACGTAGTCGAAGCCCTCCCCGGAGGTGATCCGGGCCTTGGCGTCCTCGAAGGCCTCCGGGGCGACCGCCTCCGACGCCCCGAAGCGCAGGGCGGCCTCCCGCCGCGACTCCACGGGGTCCACGGCGACGATCTGGGCAGCGCCCTGCACCTTGGCGCCCTGGATGACGGAGATGCCGACGCCGCCGCAGCCGATGACGGCGACGGAGGAACCCGCCTCCACCTCGGCGGTGTTGACGGCCGCCCCGAGTCCGGTGGTGACCCCGCAGCCGATGAGGGCGGCGATGTCGAAGGGCACGTCGTCGGGGATCGGGACGGCGCAGTTGGCGGCGACGACGATCTCCTCGGCGAAGGTGCCGGTCGCGGCGAAGCCGAAGACCTCCCCGCCGGCCCGGCGGAAGTTGGGGATGCCCGCGTTGACCAGGCTCTCCAGGCACAGGTGCCCCTGCCCGCGCTTGCAGGCGGGGCAGTGCCCGCACGGCGGCAGCCAGCAGACGAGGACCCGGTCGCCCTCCTTGTGGCCGGTGACCCCTTCACCGACGCCGGTGATCACCCCGGCGCCCTCGTGGCCGGGGACGAAGGGCGCGGGCTGCGGCAGGACGCCGCTCATCGCCGAGAGGTCGGAGTGGCACAGGCCGGTGGCCCTGATGCGGATCCTCACCTTGCCGGGGCCCAGGCCCACGGCTTCCATGTCGTCGACGACCTCGAGCTTGTCCTGGCCTATCTCGCTCAGCAGTGCTGCGCGCACGGTGCGGCTCCTTAGGGGCGTGTGCCTGTGGCGTGGGCCTGTGGTTACGCGTGCTCGACGACGGTGTCGGCGAGGACCGGGGCGTCGTCGCGTTCGGCGGCGGTGACCGAGACCAGGACGCGGCCGGGCTCCTGCCACATCCGGATGCGCAGGGTCTCCCCGGGGAAGACGATCCCGGCGAAGCGCGTGCGGTAGGCGCGGACGCGGGAGACGTCCCCGCCGAGGGCGGTGTCGACGACGGCCTTGAGGGTCATCCCGTACGAGCAGAGGCCGTGCAGGATCGGCCGGTCGAAGCCCGCCAGCTTGGCGAACTCCGGGTCGGCGTGCAGCGGGTTCCAGTCCCCGGAGAGCCGGTAGAGCAGCGCCTGCTCCTCCCGGATCGGCCGCTCCTCGGTGCGGTCGGGGGCGCGCTCGGGCAGCTCGCTGCGCACGGAGGGCCCGCGTTCGCCGCCGAAACCGCCCTCGCCCCGGACGAAGATCTGCGCGTCGCTGGTCCACAGCGGCCCGTCGGCGTCGGCCACCTCGGAGCGCAGCACGACCACGGCCGCCTTGCCCTTGTCGTAGACGGCGGCGACCTTGGAGGAGGAGGTCGCCCGCCCCTTGACCGGAATGGGCCGGTGCAGTTCGAGGGAGTGCCCGCCGTGCAGGACGTTCGCCAGGTTGACCTCGATGCCGGGGGCCGCGAGCCCGCCGAGCATGGCCATGCCGGCGCCGGCGACGGTCGCGAAGCTGGGGAGCACGTGGAGCCTGGACTCCAGGGTGTAGCGCAGCTCGTCGGGGTCGGTGGCCAGGCTGCGCCCGTGCAGGGACGAGCCGGCTCCGAGGCCGAGGTGGTAGAGCTGGATGTCCTTGTGGTCCCAGTCGATCTCCCCCCGGCGGGGGTCGGCGGCGAGGGCCCTGGCGGCATCGATCGGCATTCGGATGCTGCTCCTTCTGCTCTCTGGAAGACCTCGGCGCGGCCGTCCGCACCGTCGGCCGCACCGAGGTCGCATGCGGAGCCGGTTCTAGAACGCGTTCTAGGAAGCGGCTGAGGGAATGTATAACGCACGCCCCCCGGGTTGGGAAGAGCGCTGACTGCACGTCAGATGATCGTGGTGCGGGGCGTGTTGCCGGTCCCGGGGAAGGACGGCCGATAGCCTGCGGCGGTGGATGAGATGCCCGTGGCGCACCGGCCCGCCCGCTCCCTGCGCGTCCTGCTGGACCCGCCCAACCCCCCGCTCGCGGTCCGGCTCGGCCTCCAGCCGGACATCGAGGTGGTGGCCTCCCTGACGGAGCGGCCGGCGGTGGCGCTGGTCGAGGACCCGGAAGCGGTGGCGGTCCTGCTGGCGGACGACCCGGAGTGCCGGGTGCTGGTGGCCACGGGCTCGGCGCACCCGGGGCTGCGGGAGGCCGTACTGGCCGCGGGCGCGGCGGGGCTGGTCCTGCGGGACGGGCCGGTCGAGGAGCTGGCGGAGTACCTGCGGCGGGCGTCGACGGGCGAGACGGTGGTGGACCCGGCGCTGGCCCGGCCCTGACGCCGCACGGGGGCCGCCGCGGGTACGGGCGCGGCTGGGCCCGTACGCGTGCGGGAGCCCTCCGCCGGTCAGTCGCGGAGGGCTCCCCTCGGGGCTCGGGCCCCGGTCAGTCGCCCGCGGTCCAGTCGTCGACCGTCCGCGAGGGGTCCAGGGCGACGGGCAGCTTCTCCAGCCCGCGGAAGGCCGGGAAGGGGCCCTTGAGCCAGTCCCCCTCCGCCGGCGTCGGCATGGCCAGGACCATGTCCGGGAAGCGGTCGAGCAGCGCCGTCAGGCAGATCTCCAGCTCCAGCCGGGCCAGCGGGGCGCCCAGGCAGTAGTGGGCGCCGTACCCGAATCCGAGATGGCTGCTCTGCAGCCCTTCGCGGGTGAAGTCCAGGGTGTCCGGGTCGGGGAATTTCTCCGGGTCGCGGTTGGCCGAGTTCAGCGCGATCTGCACGACCGCGCCCTTCGGAATGACCGTCCCGCCGATTTCCACGTCCTCCAGCGCGTACCGGAAGGTAGAGGTTTCCACCGAGCCCTCGAACCGCTGCATTTCCTCGATCGCCTGCGGCAGCAGGTCCCGGTCCTCCCGGACCGCCCGCAGCTGGTCGGGGTGGGTGAGCAGGCTGAAGACGCAGTTCCCGATCTGGAGGGTGGTCGTCTTGTGCCCGGCGAAGAGCAGCACCCAGATCATCGACACGAGTTCGTCGTCGGTGAGCGGCTCCTCCTCGTGCGGGGTCTGCACCAGCATGCTGAGGAAGTCGTCCGTGGGGCGGAGCCGGGTGCGGTGGATGTGCCGGGCGAAGTAGTCCCGCAGCCAGATCTCGGCCTCTTCCAGGTCGCCCTTGAGGTCCTTGCTGAAGCGCGAGCGCGTCACGACGGCGAACCAGCGCAGGACCTCGGTCCGCTCCTGGCCGACGATCCCGAGGAGCTCGCAGATGACCATGACGGGCAGTGGCAGCGCGAAGGCCTGCATCAGGTCCACGGGCCGGTCCGTGGGGCAGCGGTCGAGCAGCCCGTGGGCGAGCTCCTCGATGTGCGGGCGCAGCGCGTGGATGTGGCGCGGGGTGAAGGCGGTCTTGGCGATGTGGCGCAGCCGGGTGTGGCGGGGCGGGTCGGCGAAGAGGAGGTTGTCGTCGAGCGCCTCGCACAGGTCCCCGAAGAGGGCGTGGTAGAGGTCGATGCCCTCGTGCATGTCCTTGCCGATGCGGGGGTCGGCGAGGAGGGCGTGGGCGTCCTCGTAACGGGTGACCAGGTACGTGTCCACGCCGTGGCCCGGGGTGAGCCGGGCGATGGGGGCCTGTTCGCGCAGGGTCCGGTAGACCGGGTAGGGGCACTGCCGGTATTCCGGGGTGCTCTTCGTCGCGGCCGCCACCGCTTCGTGCAGCGCGAGACCGTCACCCGCCGCGGTAGTCGGTTCAGTCGTCACGCGCCCAGACCTTTCGGATATCCCTGAATTGACAGTCGGCTCCTTTCCCGTGCCGGTTCGCGGGCGAAACCCGATACACCCGTTCGGAGCCGAAAGCTCCCCCGGCGGAATGTCCGGCGGGCGGATTCCGGAAGCCGGCCTAGGGTGTGCGGTGGATTTCCGTTCACGGCCGACGAGAGGGAAATGCGCACATGCCGGAATACGGTGCGGGCGGCCTGGCCGTCGGCGGAGCGGCACACCCGGACGCGGCGACCGGACCGGAGGACGACGGGAGCCGCGCGGTGATCGACGTCCACCACCACTTCTGCGCCCCGGCCTGGCGCCGCTGGGCCGAGCGGCAGGGGCTGGTGGGCCCGCGGTCGCTGCCGCCGTGGGCGGGCTGGGAGGCGGAGGCGGCGCTGGCCCTGATGGACCGGGCGGGGATCGCCCTCGCGGTGCTCAAGCCGATGCTGCCCGCGCGCTACGAGAGCTCCGCGCAGCTGCGGGAGGCGGTCGCCGTCACGCTGGAGGCGGCGGCCGAGGTGGTGGAGGCGTACCCGGGGCGCTTCGCGTTCCACGCGCCGCTGTTCCTCGACGAGGAGGAGGTCTCCTCCTGGACCCTGCGGCGCGGCCTCGACGAGCTGGGGGCGGTCGGGGTGAACGTGACGGCGAACTACCGCGGGACCTACCTGGGGGACCCGGCCTACGACCGGATCTTCGCCGAACTCGACGAGCGCGCGGCGATCGTGGACACGCACCCGCACGTCCTCCCCGACGGCCCGGGCGGCGGACACCCCACCGTGACGGCCGGCGGGCCTGACGCGGGAGGGCCCGGCCACGGGCCCGCAGGACGGCCCGGCGGGGCCGGCGACGGGCCGGGGACACGCCCCGGAGGTGCCGGGCCGGGCGGTGCCGGCGGAGGACCCGGCGGGCCGGGCGGAGGCCACGGCGAGCCGGGCGCAGGGCCGGGCGGCAGGTCCGCCGGCGGTCCCGGTGGCCCCGGCGGTCCCGGTGGTCCCGGAGGCCGGGGCGGGCCCGGTGGGCCGGCGAGTGTGCCCGGGCTGCCGAACTTCCTGTGCGACTTCCTGCTGGACACCACCCGCGCCGCCGCGAACATGATCCGCACCCGGACCCTCGACCGCTTCCCCCGCCTGTCGGTGATCCTGCCGCACGGCGGGGGCTTCCTCCCGCAGATCGCGACGCGGATGGAGGCCTTCGCCGACGCCTTCGACCCGCCCGTGGACCCCGCGGCGGTACGGGACCACATGCACCGCTTCTACTACGACACCGCCGGCCCGCTCTCCCCGGCCGGCACCCTGCTGGCCACCGTCGACCCCGGCCGGATCCTGTTCGGCAGCGACTGGCCGGCCTGCCCGGCCGGCGTGGTCGCCGATCTGGCCGTCCCCGCCCTGGCCGCCGATCCGGCGCTGACCGTGCGCCAGCGCCGGGGCGTCAACCGGGAGAACGCGCTGCGGCTGATGCCGGGCCTCGTCAGCGCGTAGGAGGCCGGGCGGGGCCGCGTCAGGCCTCCCTGCGCAGCAGCGTCACCACCGCCGCCCCGCCGAGCCCGATGTTGTGGGCCAGGCCCACCCGGGCGGCGGGGACCTGCCGCGGTCCCGCCTCGCCGCGCAGCTGCCACACCAGCTCCGCCGCCTGGGCGAGCCCCGTCGCCCCCAGCGGGTGGCCCTTGGAGATCAGGCCGCCCGAGGGGTTGACCACCCAGCGGCCGCCGTAGGTGGTGGCGCCGCTCTCGACGAGCTTGCCGGACGCCCCGTCCGCGCACATGCCGAGCGCCTCGTACGTCAGCAGCTCGTTCACCGAGAAGCAGTCGTGCAGCTCGACGACGTCGACGTCCTCGATGCCGAGCCCGGAGTCCTCGTAGACCCGGCGGGCCGCGGCCGCCGTCATCGGCTTGCCGACCACGTCGATGCAGGAGCCGCCGAAGCTCTCCGCGGTGTCCGTGGTCATGGCCTGGCCGACGATCTCGACGGCCTTGGCGTGCAGCCCGTGCGCCACGACGAACCGCTCCGAGACCACGAGCGCGGCGGCCGCGCCGTCGGAGGTGGGCGAGCACTGGAGCTTGGTCAGCGGGTCGTGGATGGTCTTGGCGGCGAGGACCTCCTCCACCGTGTAGACGTCCTGGAACTGCGCGTTCGGGTTGTTCGCGGAGTGCCGGTGGTTCTTCGCGCCGACCGCCGCGAGCTGCGCGGGCGTGGTCCCGTACCGCTCCATGTGCTCGCGGGCGGCGTTGCCGAAGATCTGGGCGGTGGGCGGGGACATCTCGAAGCCGTGCGCGGCGGCCATGATCCCGTAGTGCCGGGCGACGGGGGACGTCTTGAAGTCCCCGCCGTCGGCCCCTCCCCCCAGCGCGCCGCGCTTCATCTTCTCGAAGCCGACCGCGAGCACGCAGTCGCTGATCCCGCCCTGCACGAACTGGCGGGCCATCATCAGGGCCGTCGAGCCGGTCGCGCAGTTGTTGTTGACGTTGTAGACCGGGACGCCGGTCAGGCCCAGTTCGTACGCCGCCCGCTGGCCGGCGGTGGAGGGCTGGAAGCAGTAGCCCACCGGCACCTGCTCGACGAGCCCGTAGTCCACGCCGGCGTCCGCGAGCGCCGCGCCGCCGGCCTCCCCGACCATGTCCCAGTACTGCCAGTCCCGTGACTCCGGCTTCTCGAACCTCGTCATGCCGACGCCCACGATGTACGACTTCATCTGCGCTGACTCCTAGTCCCTGGGAAGGCCGAGGATCCGCTCGGCGACGACGTTCAGCTGGACCTGTGTGGTGCCCCCGGCGATGGTCAGGCAGCGCGACATCAGCATCCCGTGCACCGCCCGCTCCCCCGCCCCCTCCCGCACCGCGCCCGCCGGGCCCAGCAGTTCGAGCGCGAGCTCGGCGGTCCGCTGCTGGTGGGGGGTCTGCACGAGCTTGCGCACCGAGGCGCCCGCGCCCGGTTCCAGCCCGGACACCTGCTGGAGGGTGGTGCGCAGCCCGATGCAGGCGAGGGCGTGGGCCTCGGCGGCGAGCGCACCGATCCGGACCCCGTAGGAGGCGTCGAGGCCGGCGGAGCGGCCGATCAGCGCCTCCAGGCCGGTGCCGAAGGTCATCTGGTCGGCCATGTGGACGCGTTCGTTGCCGAGGGTGTTGCGGGCCGCCTTCCAGCCGCCGTCGGCCGCGCCGACCAGGGCGTCCGGCGGCAGCAGGACGTCCTCGAACCAGACCTCGTTGAAGAGGGAGTCGCCGGTGATCTCCTTCAGGGGGCGGATCCCGATCCCCGGGGTGTTCTTCATGTCGACCACGAAGTAGCCGAGCCCGCGGTGCTTGGGCGCCTGCGGGTCCGTCCGGGCGAGCAGGATCCCGAAGTCGGCGGTGTGCGCGGAACTCGTCCACACCTTCTGGCCGTTGACCCTCCAGGAGCCGTCGGCGGTCCGCTCGGCCCGGGTGCGCAGGGAGGCCAGGTCGGAGCCGGCGCCCGGTTCGGAGAAGAGCTGGCACCAGGTGGTGTCACCGCGCAGGGTGGGCAGGACGTAGGCCTCGCGCTGCGCCTCGCTGCCGAAGGCGATCAGCGAGGGCACGATCCAGGTGGCGATCCCGAGGTCGGCGACCTTGACCCCGGCCTCCTTGAGCTCCTGCTGGATCACGATCTGCTCGGCGGGGCCCGCGCCGCGCCCGTACGGGGGCGGGAGGTGGGGGGCCGCGTACCCGGTGGGCGCGAGGGCCCGGCGGGCGGCGGCCGGGTCGAGACCGCGGGCGGCCCCGACGGCTGCACGGGCCGGCGCCCGGTGGGCCTCGGCCTCCGCGGGGAGTTCCAGGCGCAGCTCGCGCCGGGCGCCGGCGGCCGCGAGGCGCACGGCACGCAGGCGGTGGGTGTCGCCGGGGCCGAGGAGCTGGCGGGCGACGAGTGCGCGGCGCAGGTGGATGTGGGCGTCGTGCTCCCAGGTGAAGCCGATGCCGCCGAGGACCTGGATGCAGTCCTTGGCGCACGCGTACGCGGCGTCGAGGGCGGTGCCGGCGGCCAGGGCGGCGACGAGCGAGCGGGCCGCGGGCTCCTCGTCCGCGGCGTTGGCGGCGTCCCAGGCGAGGGCGCGGGCCTGTTCGAGGCGGACCAGCATGTCGGCGCACAGGTGCTTGACGCCCTGGAACCTCCCGATGGGGCTGCCGAACTGCTCCCGTGTCCTCGCGTACTCGGCGGCCGTGTGGACCGCCCAGGCGGCGGTGCCGCAGGCGTCGGCGGCGAAGAGCACGCAGGCGAGGTCGCGCACCAGGGCCTCGTCCAGGTCCAGGAGCCGCCCGGCCGGGACGGCCACGGCGCGCGCCCGCACCTCGGCGGTGGGCCGGGTCGGGTCGGCGCTCTCGTGCGGCCGGACCTCCAGCGCGCCCGCGTCCACCGCGAACCACCGCGTGCCGGACCCGCTCTCGGCGGCGAGCAGCACCCGTTCCGCCTCGGCGGCGCCGAGCACGGGGGGCGCCAGCCCGTCCAGCAGCCACCCGCCCCCCTCGGCGGCGACGGCGGTGACCCCGCCGGGCCCGAGGGCGACCGCCCCGACCCGGCCGCCGAGCGGCTCGGCCCCCGCCCGGTCCAGGAGTACGGAGGCCAGTGCGCTCGGCAGGAAGGCCCCGGGCAGCGCCGCCCGGGCGGCCTCCTCCACGACGACGGCCAGGTCCAGCAGGGTCCCGCCCTCCAGGTGGGGCGTCATCAGCCCCTGTGCGCACATCCCGTCCCAGTAGTCGGGCCGCACCCCGGCCCGCGGCGGGGCGTCGAGCACCTTGCGCACCGCCTCCCCCGGCACGGCCCGCGCCACCCAGCCGCGCACGGCGTCGGCCAACTCCCGCTGCTCCTGCGTGATTCCGATGCCCATGCGCGGCAGACTAGAACACGTTTCAATCTGACGGAAGGTCAGATGACCGTGTTCTTCGGCCCTCCGGCACGGCGCCCGGCCCGCCGCCCCCTCGGCCGCCCCCACCTCCCCCGTAAAGCTCCGCGAGCTCCCGTACGGCCTCCGCCACCGCCGCCCGCAGTTCCGGCGGGCCGAGCACCTCCGCCTCCGCCCCCAGCCTGAGCAGGTCCCCGACCGCCACGGCACGCGACTCCACCGGCAGCGCCACCTCCACCCAGCCCTCGCCGTCCGGCGGCCCGGCCCCCTCCAGGGCCCGCACCCCCGCGGTGCCGAACTGCATGGGCAGCAGCCGCCGGGCGCGCGGGGAGATCCGCAGACGGGCCGTGTCCTGGTGCAGGGCGGCCTCCAGCCGGCGGGCGGAGGCCTCCCAGTGGGCGGCCAGGTCGAAGCCGGGCGGCCGCTCGAAGGCCGCGCCCGTCTCCGCCACCGCCAGGAACCGCGACACCCGGTACGTGCGCGGGCCCCCGTCCGCCGCCGCGACCAGGTACCAGATGCCCCCCTTGAGGACGATGCCCAGCGGGTGCAGCTCCCGCCGCACCGGCTCGCCCGACCAGCGGCGGTACTCCGCCCGCACCACCCGCTGCTCCCACACCGCCCGGGCCGCCGCCGCCAGGTGCGGGACCGGGTCGGCGTCCCGGAACCAGGCCGGGGCGTCCAGGTGGAAGCGGTCCTGGACGAGCCGGGCCCGGTCCGCCCCCGCGGCGGGCAGCGCGGCCTCCAGCTTCAGCCGGGCGGTGGCCAGTACCGCGCCCAGGCCGAGGTCCCGGGCCGGGCCGGGCGCACCGGCCAGGAAGAGGGAGCCTGCCTCGGCGTCGGTGAGGCCGGTCAGCCGGGTGCGGTAGCCGTCCATCAGGCGGTAGCCGCCGGCGGGCCCCCGGTCGGCGCGGACGGGCACGCCGGACGCCCCGAGCGCCTCCACGTCCCGGTACACCGTGCGGACGGACACCTCCAGCTCCGCGGCGAGTTCGGGGGCGGTCATCCTGCCGCGGTTCTGGAGCAGGAGGAGCAGGGAGAGGAGGCGGTCGGCGCGCATGGTCCATTGTGGCCGCGTACCTGACAGAGGGTGTCAGGTACGCGGCCGAGGCTGGTGCCGAACCGCGGGGGAACCGCCCCGCAGCCCCGAAAGGACCGCCATGCCCACGCGCACCGCCACCGGCCGCTTCACCTACGCCCAGTGGGAGGAGGAGGCCGCCGGCCCGGCCGGCGCACCGCCCCGGCTCGCCCGGGCCTCGGTCGTCAACTCCTTCTCCGGCGGCATCGAGGCCGCCGACACCGCCTGCACGTACGCGATCGCCTACCTGACGGCGGCCTCCGGCACCTTCACCGGCCTGGAACGCGTCGACGGCACCCTCGACGGCCGCAGGGGCGGATTCGTGCTCGAGGAGCGGGGGTCGTTCCAGGAGGACGGAACGACCCGCTGCTCCTTCGAGGTCGTCCCGGGCTCGGGCACGGGCGAGTTGGCCGGCCTGCGCGGCAGCGGCGGCTTCGTCCACCGGCAGGGCGAGGGATCCGTCCCGTACACCTTCGCCTACGAACTGGACTGAGACCGGCCGCCCGTCCGCCCCGCGGACCGCCGCAGCGGGACCGCCGCAGCGGGACCGCCCGCACGACCGCCGGCACGGACCGCCGGCACGGACCGCCGGCACGGACCGCCGGCACGGACCGCCGACGCGGACCACCCGCACGGACCGCCGGCGCGGACCCGGCGCGGACCCGGCGCGGACCACGGGTGCGGACCCCGGCATGGTGCCCTACCGGGCGGTAGGGCACCATGGGCCGCCACACCGCACCGCACCCGCTCACGCCGGAGGACCAGCCATGGCCGCCACCCCCAAGCCGGAGACCCTCGCCGCCTTCGAGGCCGCCAAGGGGTTCATGCCCGTCGGCGAGGGCCTCGCGCTCCACGAGGCCGCCTCCGCCGCGGCCGCGCTCGGGCTGCCGCTGCTGGAGGTCGGCACGTACTGCGGGCGCTCGACGATCCTGCTGGCCCACGCCGCCCGCGAGGCGGGGGTCGCCGCGATCACCGTCGACCACCACCGGGGCAGCGAGGAGCAGCAGCCCGGCTGGGAGTACCACGACCCGACGGTCGTGGACCCGGAGGTCGGGCTGATGGACACCCTCCCCACCTTCCGCCGCACCCTGCACCGGGCCGGCCTGGAGGAGCACGTCATCGCGATCGTCGGCCGCTCCCCCCAGGCCGCGGCGGCCTGGGGCGGCCGGCTCGGCCTCGTGTTCATCGACGGCGGCCACACCGACGAGCACGCCACGAACGACTACGAGGGCTGGGCCCCGCACCTGGCGGTCGGCGGGACCCTGGTCATCCACGACGTGTTCCCCGACCCGGCCGACGGCGGCCAGGCCCCGTACCGGATCTACCTGCGCGCCCTGGCCTCCGGGGCCTTCGAGGAGGTCTCGGTGACCGACTCCCTCCGCGTCCTGCGCCGCACCGGCGAGGGGATCTAGGGCCGTCCCTTTCGGATCCTGCCGGTCAGGCCCGTGTCGTCCGGCGCCGTGCATCGCAAGGCGGCGGGGCTCCCGCGTACCGGACGTACCCGGGTGCCTCGACAACGCAGCGAGGTGCGGTGCCGGGCGGCGCGGGTCGGGCGGGATCCGCGGGAGACGGCCTAGCTGTATTGCCCGGTGAGGTTGGGGACGCGGCTGGCGGGTGGTTTGCCTGCGAGCGCGGTGTGTCCGCGGTGGTGATTGTAGGTGTGG